>NZ_JBRRES010000058.1:0-15638 GCF_056760395.1 Stenotrophomonas sp. STEN009
GATGTGTGTGGCCCCCGTTTACCCCCCGCCCCCGGGGGGGCGCGGTTGGGGTGGCCCCCCCGCCGCGGCGGCCCCCCCGCCCCCCCCCCCGCCGCCTGGGCGGGCTGGCGCAGCTGCTGGCTGTGCCTGACGTCACAGGCTGAGCCGCACGGCTTGGCAACGCGGGGCGAAGCTGGGACACTCGCGGCCATGAAGGGGAGACTGGGGACAACGGCGATCATCATCGCTGCGCTGACCGCTGCGCCGGCCAGCGCCGGCACCCTGTACAAGTGCCAGGGGGCAGACGGGGTCACCAGCTATGTGAGCAAGCGTGTGGCCGGTGCCCAATGCAGCACCATCAGCTACAGCCGGGAGGCCGCCCGCCCGGCCCGCCCGGCAGCGACTGTCGCCAGGCCTGTGCCGGCCACTGTGGCCAGCATCGAGCGCAATCCGGTGGCGGTGGCCGCCAGTGCAGCCGTGCCCGTGCCGGCTGCACCGGTGCCTGCTTCGACTCCGGCAGTTGCTGCCGGCACGTCCCGCACCGGGCGCATGGTCAGTGGCCAGGTCTATTCCTATATGAAGGATGGGGTGCGCCACTACACCAGTGCGCGGCCCAGCCAGGTTGCCCACCTGGGGCCGGTGCGCACCATCCGCTACAGCTTCATGGAGCGCTGCTACGCCTGCGGGGCCAACCCGCGCGTGGACTTCGGCACCGTGCGTCTGAACACGACGGCGTTCCAGACCGAGATCGCTTCGGCCGCGCGCGAGTTCGGCGTGGAGGAGGCGGTGGTCCGGGCGATCATCCATGCCGAGTCGGCCTACAATCCGACCGCACTCAGCCGCGCCGGTGCGCAGGGCCTGATGCAGCTGATGCCGCCGACTGCCGCGCGCTTCGGGGTCAGTGATTCCTACGATGCGGGCCAGAACATCCGTGGCGGCGTGCAGTACCTGTCGTGGCTGCTGAAGCGATTCAACGGCAACCTCACCCTGGCCGCCGCCGGTTACAACGCCGGGGAAGGTGCGGTCGACCGCCATGGTGGCGTGCCCCCTTACAGCGAAACCCAGTACTACGTGCGTCGGGTGGGCCAGCTGGCCGAGCGTTACCGCAGTGCCTTGAGTCACCAGTAGTCCGGCCGGTGCCGGTGCCGACTGACGGCCCATCGCCGGCTGCCGGTCGGCACACGGTACAAAGAGTTGTTGCAATGCGTTGTGTGGCGCGTAACGGTTCCGCTACACTCGCCCATGATTCAATGCGGCTCTGGCCCCCACCAGACCGCTGGCAGCCTTAAAGCTACCTAATCAATATCGGAGTGCCGGATGGCCAACGATGGGGTACACGATCCAGTCAATACCGGACGTCGGCGTTTTCTTACTGCCACCACAGCCGTGGTTGGCGCCGTCGGCGTCGGATTCACCGCAGTTCCTTTCATCAAATCGTGGAACCCCAGTGCCCGCGCGAAGCTCGCGGGAGCACCGGTGGTGGCCGATATCAGTGCCCTGCAGGAAGGCCAGCGCCTGATCGTGGAATGGCGCGGCCAGCCCATCTGGATCGTCAAACGGTCCAAGGCGATCCTCGACGCGCTGCATGGGCTCGACGACCGCCTCAAGGACCCGGAGTCCGGCGAGAAGGACCAGCAGCCCGCCTACGTGCTCAAGCAGAATCCCGAGCTGCGCTCGATCAAGCCCGATGTGTCGGTACTGGTCGGCCTGTGCACGCATCTGGGCTGCTCGCCGGAGATGGTGGCCGAGATCCGCCCCGAACCGTATGACCCGCAGTGGAAGGGCGGCTACTTCTGCCCCTGCCACAAGTCGCGCTTCGACATGTCCGGCCGCGTCTTCAAGGACGTGCCGGCGCCGATCAACCTGCTGGTGCCACCGCACCACTACCAGGACGACAACACGCTCATCATCGGTGTCGATCCGGAGGGGGCAGCCTGATGGCCAATATCCTGAGCCGTAGCGCGACAGGCGTCGCCGACTGGGTCAACGCCCGC
The DNA here is from genome assembly GCF_056760395.1 of Stenotrophomonas sp. STEN009. Classification (NCBI taxonomy): domain Bacteria; kingdom Pseudomonadati; phylum Pseudomonadota; class Gammaproteobacteria; order Lysobacterales; family Lysobacteraceae; genus Stenotrophomonas; species Stenotrophomonas sp. STEN009. The sequence continues at coordinate 1,974 of NZ_JBRRES010000058.1, forward strand.
GCGCCGGGGCTGATGCCGATCTACCGCAAGCACGTCAGCGAGTACTACGCGCCGAAGAACTTCAACATCTGGTACTACTTCGGTTCACTGGCGCTGCTGGTGCTGGTCAACCAGATCGTCACCGGCATCTTCCTGACGATGCACTACAAGACCAGCGCGGCGGAGGCCTTCGGCTCCATCGAATACATCATGCGTGATGTCGAGTGGGGCTGGCTGATCCGTTACATGCACTCCACCGGTGCATCGCTGTTCTTCATCGTGGTCTACCTGCACATGTTCCGCGGGCTGCTGTATGGCAGTTACCAGAAACCGCGCGAGCTGGTGTGGATCCTGGGCATGCTGATCTACCTGGTGCTGATGGCCGAGGCCTTCATGGGCTACGTGCTGCCGTGGGGCCAGATGTCGTTCTGGGGCGCCAAGGTGATCATCTCGCTGTTCGGCGCGATTCCGGTGATCGGCAATGGCCTGACCGAGTGGATCATGGGCGATTACCTGCCCAGCGATGCCACGCTCAACCGCTTCTTCGCGCTGCACGTGATCGCACTGCCTCTGGTGCTGCTGCTGCTGGTGGTGCTGCACCTGGGCGCGCTGCATGAAGTGGGGTCCAACAACCCGGATGGCGTGGAGATCAAGAAGGGGCCCAAGGGCAACCGCTGGTCGCCCAATGCACCGGCCGATGGCATTCCCTTCCATCCTTACTACACGCTCAAGGATGGCGTCGGCGCGGGCTTCCTGCTGATCATCGCCGCCTTCATCATCTTCTTCGCCCCCGGCTTTGGTGGCCTGTTCCTGGAGCACGACAACTTCACCGAGGCCAATCGGCTGGTGACCCCGGAACACATCAAACCGGTGTGGTACTACACCCCGTACTACGCGATGCTGCGCGTGGTGCCGAACAAGCTCGGTGGCGTGCTGGTGATGTTCTCGGCGATCGCCATCCTGTTCCTGGTGCCCTGGCTGGACAAGGCGCGGGTGAAGTCGGTGCGCTACCGCGGCTGGATCTCGAAGGTGATGCTGGGCATGCTGGCCGTGTGCTTCGTGTGGCTGGGCGTGATCGGCTCCGGTCCGGGTACCGACGTGCACGAGACCTACATCGGGCGGGTGCTGACCTTCCTGTACTTCGCGTTCTTCATCACCATGCCGCTATGGACAAGGCTGGACAAGACCAAGCCGGTACCGGAGAGGGTGACCACGCATGACTGAGCGCTGGATGGTCCGGCTGGCCCTCGCGGCCGCCCTGATGCTGGGCAGTTTCCTGGCCACCGCTGCCGAAGGCGGCACCAAGCTGCTGCAGGCCGGCAACGACCTCGGTGACCGCGCATCGCTGCAGCGCGGCGCGCAGCTGTACATGAACTACTGCTCCAGCTGCCACGCGCTGAAGTACCTGCGCTACTCGCGGATGGCGCAGGACCTGGGGCTGACCGAGGAAGAGGTGATGAACAACCTCAACTTCACCGGTGCGGCAATCGGCGATCCGGTGCCGGTGGCGATGCCCAAGGAGCAGGCCGAGAAGTGGTTCGGCAAGATGCCGCCGGACCTGAGCCTGATCTCGCGTGTGCGGGGCAGCGACTGGGTCTACACCTACCTCAAGTCGTTCTATCTCGACAGCAGCCGCCCGCTGGGCTGGAACAACGCGTTGTTCGCCAACGCCTCCATGCCCAACCCGCTCTGGGAAATGCAGGGCCTGCAGCATGCCGTGCACGGCAAGGCCGAAGGGCCAGGCATGGACCCGCCGGTGACCGGGCTGCGCATCGACAGCCCCGGCTCGGTTGATGCCGGCCAGTACGACCAGGCCGTGCGGGACATCACCAACTTCCTCGAATACGCCGGCGAACCGGCCGCGCTCAAGCGGCAGCAGCTGGGCGTGTGGGTGATCCTGTTCCTGGCCCTGTTGACCTTCCTGGTGTACCTGCTGAAGAAGGAATACTGGAAGGACGTTCACTGATTCTGCCGCCGGCCGTTGGCTGGGCCTATTGGCTTTTGTGATGGTCGGTTGCACACTCGGGGAGAAGTCGACCGCTGGCACGGTGCTGGCGGCGCCGATGCGGCAGGCGGTCTCCTGTCGTAGGAGAGCCTTTGATGGCGGCGAGCGTACGCATGCGCAATACACTGACGCTGTTTTCCTCGAACGACGATGTACTGTGCCACCGTGTGCGCCTGGTCCTTGCGGCCAAGGGTGTGACGTTCGATTTCGTTGCGGTCGATCCGCAGAATCCGCCCGAAGACCTGATCGACCTCAATCCGTACCATTCGGTGCCGACCCTGGTCGAGCGCGAACTGGTGCTGTACGCCGCTTCGGTGGTGAGCGAATACCTTGACGAGCGCTATCCGCATCCGCCGCTGATGCCGGTCGATCCGCTGTCACGTGCACGCATCCGCCTGGCGATGCTGCGCATCGAGCACGACTGGGTGCCGCAGGTGCAGGCCATCCAGCTGGGCAACAAGACCCAGGCCGAGGCCGGGCGCAAGCGCTTGAAGGAGTTGCTGACCGCGTCGCTGCCGCTGTTCAAGGCCAGCAAGTTCTTCCTGAACCCGGAAATGAGCCTGGCCGACTGCGCGATGGCGCCGATCATCTGGCGCCTGCAGTCACTGGATGTGCCGTTGCCGAAGGACGGCAAGGCCATCGAGGATTACGGCAACCGCATCTTCCGCCACCCGGGGTTCGTGCGCAGCCTGACCGAGCAGGAAAAGAAGCTGCGCGACCTGCCCGTCTGAGCCGGCCGCTGCTTTCCCGTCTGCACGCCGACCGGCGTGCAGGCGATCCGCCCCGGTCGGGGCGTCGGGCGCGTACACTTCACGCATGACCGAAGACTTCTTCCACATGACCAGCCACCGCCCGTACCTGCTGCGGGCACTGGTGGAATGGATCAATGACAACCAGCTGACCCCGCACATCCTGGTCGACGCCGGCGTCCCCGGCGTGCAGGTGCCGCCTTCGGCGGTCAAGGATGGCAGAGTGGTGCTCAACATCGCCGAACGCGCGGTAGTGCGCCTGATGATCGACAACGAGATGGTGAGCTTCTCGGCGCGCTTCTCCGGTACCAGCTACCCGGTGCAGGTGCCGATCAGCGCCGTGCTGGCCGTCTACGCCCGCGAGACCGGGCAGGGCATGGCACTGCCGGATGACATTCCGGGCAGCGAACCGGCGTCGACCGGCGACGAAGTGCTGCATGACGACGACACGCCGCCGGAGGATACGCCGCCGGCAGGACCGCCGCCGAAGGGCCGGCCGAACCTGCGCGTGGTCAAGTAACAGGAGCGTCCAGCGCAACTTTGCGCCTTGCCGTTCTACAGACCTGGTCGCCGGGCATGGCCCGGCGCTACCGATCCCGGATCAGGAAGATCCACGCCACGCGTGGATGTCCGGGATCAGACATCCTCGGCATCGTCCACATCCGGCCGGATCTGGCTGATCCGCGCCGCGCCAGGGCCGGTGAACGACACCAGCTGATCGCCGCGCAGCACCATCCGGCCCACATGGCGATCGATGCCATCGTAGGAATACTCGAATTTGAAGGTGCGCTCGAAACCGAGCCGGCCATCCTCGCCGCGCGACAGGCGCAGGCCGGTGGCATGCACCGCCTGGTCCAGCCACTGCACATTGGCGGCGCGGCAGGCATTGCGCCCCAGCTCGACCGCGCGCTCGGCGGCGGAGCGGGCAGCGTTCCAGAAGAAGTAGACGATGGCGCCGGCAATCAGCAACAGCAGCAGGGTGGGCATGGTTCCAGGGCGTCGGGTGTCGATGCGGCAAAGATGGCGGCGAATGCCTGCTGGATCAAGCAGAAGATTCAGTTCATCCGCTGCGGATCACCGGAAGCCGGCTGCACTGCGGGCGCTGTGGTCATCGGTGGCGTTGCCGCTGCCGGTGCCGGTGCGATCAACGGCGCGGTCGCAGTCAGCTGCAGCAGTGCGGCCCAGTCCTGGCGGTTGAAACTGCATTCGTCCTCGCGCCCCGGCGTGCAGCTGGGCTCGATGCCGGTGCTGTCGCGTTCGCGGGCCGCAGGCAACTGGATCAGTCCGGTCCGATCCAGCGGCAGCAGCCGCATCGCCACGGTGTTCATGACGTTGCCGCCTACCAGGTACAAGGTCTGGTCACCGCCGAGATTGGCCGCGACCACCACTTCGCAGTGCGACTTCCAATGGCCGACCGAGCCATTGCCAAGCGCCTGTACCAGTCCGCTGTAGCTGAGCGTGGTGCTGCGGTCGCGCAGGAAGCATAGAAGATCACCGGGGGCTGGCTTAGCCGTGGCTGGATCGGCCAGCCGGTAAGGCACGCCGGAAGGGCCACCCTGGTAGGCAGCACGGATGTATTCGATGTGGCGCGGCGAGGTGTTGAAGCCGGGGACACCGGCACGCACCATCACCCAGGAAATGAAGGCAGCCGACCAGGGATTGTCGATCAGGAAGGCACGGCAGTCGCTGTCGGTATAGCGCGAGCCCAGTGGCGCGGCACAACTGCTGGCACCGGCGATGCTGCCCATGGCGTTGAGCGTCCCGCTGTCACGCCAGTAGTGGGAGACGCGCTGCCAGGCAATCAGGCCGTTGTCGGCCAGATGCTCGTTCTCGGCTTCCGTGACGCTGAGGCTGGCGGCGCGGCCATCGCGGTCGATGAAGGGGCGGAACCACAGCCGATGCTCGTTGCACGCCGCGTTGCGGATGGCGATGGCCAAGGGGCTCAGGCCGAAGCGCGGCGGGACATCACAGGCCTCGGCCGCTGCGGCGGACAAGGGCATTGACGCGAGCAGCAGACAGGCAGGCAACAGCATCCGGCGCATGCGCGGCTCCAGTGGGGGATGCGCGCAGCGTCGCAGCGCCGTCGTGAACGCTGGGTGGATCCGTCAATGTCGGCCGGTCATGGCCGGGCGCTCCCCAATGCATGACGCGTCCGGTAGCGCCGGGCCATGCCCGGCGGGCAACGCGGTTGCGTCAGGCGTTACCGGGCCTCAACCCGGCGGTGGGCCCAGCTTCAGTGACAGATCGATGGCCTGTACATGCTTGGTCAGGCCGCCGATGGAGATGCAGTCCACGCCGTCCTCCGCGATCGAGCGCAGGCCGCCAAGGCCGACGCTGCCCGACACCTCCAGCGGAATGCGGCCGGCGGTGATGCGTACGGCTTCACGGCGCAGGTCGGGGCTGAAATCATCGAGCAGGATGCGCTCGCAGCCGGACTCCAGCGCCTGACGAAGCTGGGTCAGGTCTTCGACCTCGACCACCAGTGGCAACCGTGGCCATTGCCGACGCGCGGCCGCCACCGCAGCGGCCAGCGAACCGGCGGCACGGATATGGTTTTCTTTCAGCATCACCGTGTCGTACAGGCCGAAACGATGGTTTTCCCCGCCTCCGCAGCGCACTGCGTATTTCTGTGCAAGGCGCAGGCCGGGCAGGGTCTTGCGGGTGTCGAGAATGCGCGTGCCGGTGCCGGCCACGGCGGCCACGTAGCGCGCCGTGGTGGTAGCGGTGCCGGACAGGGTCTGCAGGAAGTTCAGCGACGTGCGCTCGGCGCTGACCAGGCTGCGGCTGCGGCCGTGCAGCAGTGCAAGTACCGTACCGGCAGTGACGGACTCGCCTTCGGCGATGCGCCATTCAATGCGCACGTCCGGGTCGAGCGCGCGGTGGGTGGCATCGAACCACGGCCGGCCGGCAATCACCGCATCCTGTTTGCACAGCAGGTAGGCGCTGTCAGTCTGGTCGGGCAGCAGGGCGGCGGTGACGTCGCCGCTGCCCAGATCCTCCGCCAGCGCGCGGGCGACATCGGCGGCGACGACGGCCGCATCCGGCGTCGGCAGCATGCTCATGCGGCCGGGAAGTCAGCGATCTGCGCGGTTGGAATGGCCTCCTCGGCCAGCAGCACCGGGATGCCGTCGTCGACCCGGAACACCTGCTTGCGGTCACGGGTGACCAGGGCCTCGCGCAGCGGCTGTGCCAGCGGGTTGCCGTCGGCCTTGTTCACCGCGCCGGCGGAAATCGCCTTGTTGAGGGCTTCCAGGCCCTTGCCATCCAGCAGGGACAAGGGCTGGCGGGTGTCCGGCGACACCAGCAGGTCGAGCAGCTTGCGATCCATGGTTCTTCGTCTTGCGTGGAAGACGGCTAGAATACGTCTTTAAGGCAGGTGACGGCCAATGACCCCCAATCCGAACGCGCCGCTCGTCGGCATCGTCATGGGTTCCCGCTCCGACTGGGAAACCATGCAGCACGCCGCCCAGAAGCTTGAGGCCCTGGGTGTTCCGTTTGAAGTGAAGGTGGTGTCCGCCCATCGGACGCCGGATGTGTTGTTCAGCTATGCCGAACAGGCGGGCGGACGTGGCCTGCGCGCGATCATCGCCGGCGCCGGCGGTGCCGCGCATCTGCCGGGCATGATCGCGGCCAAGACCGCGGTTCCGGTGCTGGGCGTGCCGGTGCAGTCCAAGGCGCTCAATGGCATGGACTCGCTGCTGTCGATCGTGCAGATGCCGGCCGGCATTCCGGTGGCTACCTTCGCCATCGGCAATGCGGGTGCCTCCAACGCCGCGCTGTTCGCCGCCGCGATGCTGGCCAGCGACCAGCCGGCCATCGGCCAGGCGCTGGATGCCTTCCGCACGCGCCAGACCGAAGATGTGATGGCCCACGACGACCCGCGCCAATGAACCTGACTGTCGGCATCCTCGGCGGCGGCCAGCTGGCCCGCATGATGGTCCTGGCCGGTGCGCCGCTGGGACTGCGCTTCGAACTGTACGATCCGGCGGCGGACGCCTGCAGCGGGCCGCTGGCACCGCTCACCGTCGGTGCCTTCGATGACCGCCAGGCGCTGGCGGACTTCGCCGCCAAAGTCGATGTAGTGACGTTCGACTTCGAGAATGTGCCCGCGGACAGTGCGCAGTGGCTGGCCGAGCGGGTGCCGGTGTATCCGCCGCCCGCAGCGCTGGCTGTAGCGCAGGACCGCCTGAGCGAGAAGACGCTGTTCCAGCAGTTGGGCATTCCGCTGCCGCCGTTCGCCGACATCCGCAGCCGCGAGGAGCTCGCCGCGAAGGCGGCCGCGTTCGGCCTGCCGTGCATCCTCAAGACCCGTCGCCTCGGCTATGACGGCAAGGGCCAGTTCCGGTTGCGCAGCGAAGCCGACATCGACGCTGCCTGGCAGGCCCTGGGCGCCCAGGTCGAGCACACCGGCCTGATCCTGGAGGGCTTCGTGGCTTTCCAGCGCGAGGTCAGCGTGGTGGCCGTGCGCGGCCGTGACGGCGGTTTCCAGGCCTGGCCGGTGACCGGCAACTGGCATGTGGATGGCGTGCTTTCGGCCAGTGTGGCGCCTGCTGTGCTGTCGGCCGCCGAACAGGATGCCGCCATCGGCTATGCCCGACGGCTGGCCGAGCATCTGCAGTACGTGGGCGTGTTCGCTCTGGAGCTGTTCTGCCGCGACGGCGAACTGCTGGCCAACGAGATGGCGCCGCGCGTGCACAACTCCGGCCATTGGACCATCGAAGGCAGCGAGACCTCGCAGTTCGAGAATCATCTTCGCGCCGTGCTGGGCCTGCCGCTGGGCAGTACCCGCATGCTCGGCCACGCCTGCATGCTCAACTGGCTGGGCGAGATGCCGGACCCGGCGCCGGTGCTGGCCCAGGCCAGCGGCCACTGGCACGATTATGGAAAGCGGCCCCGCGAAGGCCGCAAGGTGGGCCACGCCACGCTGCGCGACGACCAGGCCGGCGCACTGGCCACGGCGCTGGAACAGGTGGGCGAGGCACTGGGGCGCCAGCTGCAGGTCGCACCGGCGGTGCGGGCACTGCGCGGTTGACCGCGACGCGGAAGCGCAACGCTGTGACGCGCCGATGCACGCATCGGCGCATCAACCAGGGTGATAGCGTAAGGCTCCTTTCCCCGGAGTCATCGTCATGCTCGACTGGAACGAATACCGCAAGGAACTGAAGGGCCGTATCGGCGAGATCGGCAAGCTCTCGCCGGATACCATCAAGGGTTACGCCACTCTGGCCAATGCCGGTGCCCAGACCCACCATCTCGATGCAAAAACCCGCGAACTGATCGCGCTGGCGGTCGCCGTGACCACCCGTTGCGACGGCTGCATCACGGTGCACGTCGATGCCGCGCTCAAGCAGGGCGCCAGCCGCGAGGAGATCGCCGAGGCGCTCGGGGTGGCGGTTTCGCTCAACGCGGGCGCGGCACTGGTGTACTCGGCCCGGGTCATGGATGCGGTGGCGGCGCACGAGAGCGCCTGATGCCCGCCGTGTCGCCAGGCATGGCCCGGTGCTGCCGGGCGACGCCCGGCGGATGCTCTCAGCGCAGCCGGCCCTCGGCGAATTCCCAGTTGACCAGCTGCCAGAATGCCTCCAGGTAGCGCGTGCGGTCGTTCTGGTAGTCGGTGTAGTACGCGTGTTCCCACACGTCGCAGCACAGCAGCGGCGTGCTGTCGCCGGTCAGCGGGGTGCCGGCGTTGCGGGTGGCCTGGATGCCAAGCTGGCCGCCGGGATGCTGCACCAGCCACACCCAGCCGGAGCCGAACAGGCCCAGCGCGGTACGGTTGAACTCCTCGCGCAGGCGCTGCACGTCGCCGAACTGGCGCTTGACCAGCTCGCCCAGCCGTCCCTGTGGCTCACCGCCGCCGCGCGGGCGCAGGCACTGCCAATAGAAGCCGTGGTTCCAGGCCTGGGCCGCGGCGTCGAACAGGGCGCCCTGGGCATGACGGACGATCTCCTCCAGCGAGGCCTCTTCCCATTCGGTGCCGTGGATGCCGGCATTGACCGCATCGACGTAGGCACGATGGTGCGCGCCGTGATGCAGTTCCACGGTCTGCGCGGAAAGATGGGGCTGCAGGGAGCCGGACAGGTAGGGCAGGGCAGGCAGTTCGACGGGCATGGACAGGTTCGTGGACAGAGGGGCGGCGGCAGCCGGTTCCATCCGCTTACAATGGCGGCTACCTTGGGCAGTCTAGCCGACCATCGCGGTCGGTTTGTCCGGCGAAGCAAGGAGTGTGGTTGTGGCGGTAATGCAGCAAATCCAGGCCGAGGTCGATCGTTACCCGCTCGTGCTGTTCATGAAGGGCACCCCGCAATACCCGACGTGCGGCTTCTCCAGCCGCGCCGTACAGGCGCTGATGGCTGCCGGCGCCGTCTCCCTGCGCACCGTCAATGTGCTGGAGGAGCCGGAAATCCGCGCGAACCTGCCGCGTTTCTCCAACCTGCCGACGTTTCCGCAGCTGTTCATCAACGGGGAGTTGATCGGCGGCTGCGACATCATCATGGAGCTGTTCGAATCCGGCGAGCTCAAGCGCATCGTCGAAGAGGCGACCCTGGGATGAGTGCGCCGCCATCGACGTCACCGACCAACGGGGCGCTCGATGGCCGCCCGTTGCAGGACCGCGTGGTGCTCGTGGCCGGTGCCGGTGGTGGCCTCGGAAGTGCCGCCGCAGTGGCCGCCGCCAGCGCAGGCGCGACCGTGGTCCTGCTGGGGCGCAAGCCGCGCCGGCTGGACCGGGTCTACGCCCAGGTGCAGGCAGCCGGTCCCGAGCCCCTGCTGTATCCGCTGGATCTGGAAGGGGCCGGTCCCGATGACTACGCCGACCTCGCCCAGGCGCTTCAGACGGAGCTGGGGCGACTGGACGGGCTACTTGTCTGCGCCGCCCACTTTCCGGGCTTGACCCCGTTCGAACTGGCCGACCCCGCAAGTTTCGCCCGCGCCGTCCACGTCACCCTGACCGCACCCGCCTGGCTGGCGCAGGCCTGCCTGCCGCTGCTGCGCCAGCGCGAGGATGCGGCGCTGGTGTTCACGGTCGATGCCCCGGAACGGGTGGGGCAGGCCTACTGGGGAGGCTATGGCGCCGCCCAGCATGGCCTGCGCGGCCTGATCGCCAGCCTTCATGATGAGCTGGGCCGCAGTCAGGTCCGGGTCAGCGGCCTGTACCCGGGGCCCCTGCGCACGGCCCTGCGCGCCCGCGCCTACTCGATCGACCAGGACCCGGCTGCGCAGGGGCCCGAGGCCGCCGCGGCCGCGGCCGTGACCCTGCTGTCCAGTGCCGGCTCGGCCTGGCGGGGGCAGATCCTGGATGCAGGCAGCGCACGCCCGGCAGAGTGAAGGGCGACGTAAGGCGGGATGAAGATCCCGTCATGATTGCGTTGCGATCCGGTGCCGTTTGTCGCACAACCGTCACATTGATGGCGTAGCGTGTTAATCTAGTGTTAACCGTTATGGCTGCCTTCAGCCAACACGGTCGGGAACCCCAGATCACTGTCCAGTCGGCCACCCGCAAGGCCGCTTGGATGCGTCTTTTTTCCGCCATCGCCAACTCGTATCGAGGCTACCCTAGATGACCCACCCACTCCGGATGTCCAAGCTCACCCTTGGTCTCGTGGCCGCACTTGCTGCCGCTCCCGCCTTCGCCCAGAGCACCTCTGCAGGTGTCGGCGGCCAGGTCGTGTCCGCCGCTGGCCAGCCTGTCGCCGGTGCTGAAGTCACCATCACCCACACCGAGTCGGGCACCGTTTCGCGCGCCACGACCGATGCGTCGGGTCGTTACAACGCGCGCGGCCTGCGCGTGGGTGGTCCGTACACCATCACCATCACCAAGCCGGGTGAAGGCACCAAGACCGAAGAGGGTGTCTACCTCAACCTGAACCAGGTCAACACCGTCAATGCCAACCTGACCGGCGACGTGGCGGCCACCAACCTGGACGCCGTGAATGTTGTCGCCACCGCGGGCGGCCTGGACATCTTCAGCGCCACCAAGATGGGTACCGGCTCGAACGTGACCCGCGAAACGATGGACGCGCTGCCGTCGGCCAACCGCAACATCCAGGACTACATCCGCCTGGACCCGCGCATCTCGCAGGTCAGCAAGGCTGACGGCGCGATCTCGGCTGGCGGTCAGAACACCCGTTACAACGCGATCCGTATCGACGGCATCAGTGCCTCCGATCCGTTCGGCCTGGGCTCCAACAACCTGCCGACCGAGCGTCAGCCGGTGTCGATGGATGCCATCCAGGAAATCAACATCGATCTCGCGAACTACGACACCACCATCGCCGGTGGTACCGGTGCGGTGATCAATGCCGTGACCAAGTCGGGTACCAACGAGTTCCATGGCACTGTCTACGGTTCCTACCGCGACAAGGACATGGTCCGCGAGGAACTGCGTGGCGAGAAGTTCAACGGCTTCGAGGACGAGAAGACCTACGGCATGACCTTCGGCGGCCCGATCGTCAAGGACAAGCTGTTCTTCTTCAGCAACTACGAGAAGTACGAGCGTTCGGCCGCTGGCATCAGCCTGAGCGACACCCCGATCGGCAAGGGCACCATCACCCAGCAGCAGATCACCGACGTCCAGAATTTCCTGGGTGGACTCGGCTATGACCCGGGCAGCCTGACGGCACCGAACAGCAAGACCGAAATCGAAGAGTACGCGGTCAAGCTGGACTGGAACATCAATGAAAACCACCGTGCGGCCCTGCGCTACAACAAGATGGAGCAGAACGTCGTCCGCTTCCCGCAGGTCAGCACCAGTGCGATCTCGCTGAGCAACTTCTGGTACCAGCAGCCGACCGAATACGAAACCTGGATGGGCGAACTGTTCAGCGACTGGTCCGAGAACTTCTCGACCGAGTTCAAGGTCTCGCACAAGGATTACTCGGCCAACCGCGTTCCGCTGGTCGACATGCCGCAGATCCGCATCCGTTCGGGTAACGACTCGCTGTACGTCGGTACCGAGCAGAACACGCACGTCAACATCGTGGAATCGAAGGAACTGAGCGCCTTCGGTGCCGGTACCTGGTACATCGGCGATCACACCGTCAAGTTCGGCTTCGATTACTCGAAGAACGACCTGATGAACTTCTACGGCCGCAACCTCAACGGCGTCTACGAGTTCAACAGCGTCGAGGACTTCCTGAACGGTCGCATCGCGCGCTACCAGCTGCGTGCCCCGCGCGCCGGCGGCAGCCGCAGTGATATCCCGGCAGACTTCACCCTGAAGAACACCGGTGTGTTCGTCCAGGATACCTGGGCCATCAACTACAACCTGAGCCTGATGTTCGGTGTCCGCGTCGACATGCCTGACTTCAGCAGCCAGCGCCTGTACAACCCGCGCATCGAGCAGCTGTACGGCTTCAACAACACCCAGCTGGTCGACAAGAACCTGGTGCAGCCGCGCGTCGGCTTCAACTACACCTTCGACAGCGAGCGCCCGACCCAGCTGCGTGGTGGCGTGGGCCTGTTCGGTGGCGCTGCCCCGAACGTGTGGCTGGCGGGTGCCTACCAGAACACCGGCCTGAACTACATCGAGTACGATGAGCGCAACCTGACCAGCGGCTTCACCCCGGACGGCAACAATCCGTACATTCCGGCTGGTGGCCCCGCAGCTGCGCGCCAGAACGTCGACATCATCGCCCCGGGCACCCGCCTGCCGTCGGTGTGGAAGGCCAACCTGGCGTTCGACCATGAGCTGCCGTGGTACGGCATCGTGGCGTCGGCCGAAGTCCTGATGACCAAGGTCAAGGACGGCATCTACTTCGACCGTCTCGACGTTTCGGCGCCGACCGCTTACGGCCAGGACGGTCGTGCGATCTACTGGGATGCGAATGGCCGTAATCCGGCAAACAGCCGCATGTCGGGTGGCACCAACTTCGGCATGACCACCGGCACCAACCGTGCCACCGACCGTGCCAACCGTCCGAGCGACATCGGCGACGTGCTGGTCATGCGCAACACCGACAAGGGTCGTGGTACGCAGGCTACCTTCTCGCTGGCCAAGCCGCTGACCGAGAACTGGGGCTGGTCGCTGGGTTACACCTATACCAAGTCCAAGGAAGTCAGCCCGCTGACCAGCTCGCAGAACACCTCGAACTGGAACAACACGCTGATCTTCAACGCCAACGAAGACGTGGCCTACGACTCGCGTTACGCGATCAAGGACCGCATCACCGGCACCCTGGAGTGGAAGCACAACTTCTTCGGTGACAACGCCACCCGCGTCGGCCTGTTCTACGAAGGTCGTTCGGGCCGTCCGTACAGCTACATCTTCTACAACGATGCCAACGGCGACGGTGCTACCACCAATGATCTGTTCTATGTGCCGAGCGGCCCGGGTGACGTGCTGTTCGGTTCGGTGGTCGGTGGTCGCTTCGTGCAGAGCGCGCAGATGGAGCAGGACTTCTTCAACTGGCTGGCGCAGAATCCGGAGCTCGATGCTTACCGTGGCAGCGTGGTCCCGGCCAACTCGCACCGTGCCAAGTGGATCAACACCTTCGACGTCCGCATCAGCCAGGAGTTCCCGGGCTTCGTGAAGAGCCACAAGGGTGAGATCGCGCTGGACATCATGAATGTCGGCAACCTGCTGAACAAGAAGTGGGGCCTGATCGACGACTACGGCTTCTACGCCACCCGTCGCGTCGCCAACTACGCGGGTATCGACCCGGCGACCGGCAAGTACGTGTATTCGTTCACCGGTTCCACCGACAACCCCGCGATCCAGGAAAACAACAACGACAAGGGCAACACTGCCGTGTCGCGCTGGTCGATGCAGCTGACCCTGAAGTACAAGTTCTGATCCGTCGGAACATCACGCAGTAGACGGAAACGGCCGGGGTAACCCGGCCGTTTTGCGGTGGGGGGGAAGTTGTTTGAGTGGCCCCCCCCACGGCGTAGCCACCGGGGTGGTGGGCGGCGCCGCTGCCGCAGATGCGGTCCCGG
>NZ_JBRRES010000059.1:0-15097 GCF_056760395.1 Stenotrophomonas sp. STEN009
GTCGGCGGCCCTCTCCTGGGGGGGGGGCGCCGCCGCGCCCCCTCTTCGCCGCGGGGGGCCCCCCCCCCCCCCCCCCCCCCCCACCGCGGCGGCCTGCGCCGCCACTCTTCTGTTCGGCGGCCTTCAATTCGGCCTCGGTGGGTGCAGCCGGGGTCTCACCGGGCTTCAGGGCCGTGACCTTGCTGCCGGGCTTCAGGCGGAACTGGCCTTCACTGACCACCCGCTCGCCGCCCTTCAGGCCCTCGGCGATCTGCACGTGGCTGTCGCCCACTTCCACGCCGCTGCGCACGGTCTGCATCTTCACCGTGTTGTCGCCCTGCACGACGTAGACATACTCGCCGTCCGGGCCACGCAGCACGGCCTGGGTCGGAATCACCACGCCGCCGCCGATGGTGCGCAGCTGCATGCGCACATTGACGAACTGGCCGGGCCACAGGCCGTTGTCCGCATTGTCGAACACCGCGCGTGCCTTGAAGGTGCCGCTGTCGGCGCTGATCAGGTTGTCGACCACATCGAGCTTGCCGTCGCCGGACAGCACGTGCGAATCGGCACGGTCCAGCGCGGCCACCGGAACGATGCCGGCCGCCTGTGCCTGGCGCACATCGCCGAGCTGGCGTTCGGGCAGGTTGAACAGCACGTGGATCGGGTGGATCTGGGTCAGGGTGACCAGGGCGGTGCCCGCGTTGACCACGTTGCCGGCATCGACTGCACGGATGCCGGCGATGCCGGAGATCGGCGCAGTGACCTTGGTGTACTGCAGCTGCACCTGCGCCGAGCGCATGCTCGCCTCGTTGGCGGCCACTGCGCTTTCGTACTGTGCCACTTGGTTGCGTTGTGTATCCAGATCGGTCTTGGCGACGTACTGGCGGTACTCGGGGGCATTGGAGCGCTGGTAGTTGGAGCGCGCGGTCGCCAGCAGCGCCTCGTTCTGGCGCTTGGCGGCAGCGGCCTGGTCATAGCTGGCCTGGGCGGTACGTGGGTCGATCACCGCCAGCACGTCGCCCTGCTTCACTTCCTGGCCTTCGCGGAAGTTCAGGCTCATCAGCTGGCCGCCGACCTGAGGGCTGACCGTGACGGTATTCATCGCGGTGACCGTACCGAGCGCACTGGCGTAGACGGGCACGTCCTGGCGCACGGCGTCGACCACGGTCACCGGTACCGGTGCGGCATCGGCGTCATCGCCACCTTGGCCGGCGGCGACGCCGGGCCTGCCGGCCTTGTCCTTGCCACCGCCCAGCACGCGCAGGCCCACCACGGCCAGCACCAGTACGGCCACGACCAGCAGCACGATCTTCCAAACACGTGACATTCAAGGACTCCAAGAGGGCTGGACGGGCGGGGCCCGGTGGGCAATGCGCAAAGCATACCTGTGCCACATCACGTTTCCTGCATGACGGATGGGACGGGCGCTAGGACCGGTGCCGGCCGTGGAGGTTCCCGTAAAGGCAGCGTTGCCCTACATTCAGGTGCAGAACCCTGCCGTGGAGTACCGAGATGCGCCGTTCGTTGCTGCTGTCCGCCCTGATCCTGGCCCTGCCGGCCCTTGCCCATGCCCAGGACGGGCAGCGCCCCGAGGTGACCGCGGCCGCACAGCGGCTGCAGGCCAAAGTGGTGGAGTGGCGCCGTGATTTCCACCAGCATCCGGAGCTGTCCAACCGCGAAGTACGGACCTCGGCCGAGGTCGCCAAGCACCTGCGCGCAATGGGCCTGAAGCCGAAGACCGGCATTGCCCATCATGGCGTGGTGGCGATCATCGAAGGCGGCAGGCCGGGTCCGAAGATCGCCCTGCGCGCCGACATGGACGCGCTGCCGGTGACCGAACAGACCGGCCTGCCGTTCGCCTCGAAGGCGACCGATCAGTACCGCGGGCAGACGGTGGGCGTGATGCATGCCTGCGGCCATGATGCCCATACCGCCACCCTGCTGGGTGTGGCCGAGGCGCTGGTGGCAATGAAGAAGGACCTGCCGGGCCAGGTCATGCTGATCTTCCAGCCGGCAGAGGAGGGCGCGCCGCCGCCGGAAGAAGGCGGTGCCGCGCTGATGCTGAAGGAGGGCCTGTTCGCCGACTTCAAGCCGGAAGCCGTGTTCGGCCTGCATGTGTTCTCCAGCGTGCAGGCCGGTCAGATCGCCGTGCGTGGCGGTCCGCTGATGGCCGCCTCGGACCGCTTCGGCATCAAGGTGATCGGTCGCCAGACGCATGGCTCCGCGCCGTGGAACGGTGTCGACCCGATCGTTGCCACGGCCGATCTGGTCGGTACCGCGCAGACCATCGTCAGCCGTCGCGCGAATCTGTCCAAGCAGCCGGCGGTGCTCACCTTCGGTGCGATCAACGGCGGCATCCGCTACAACATCATTCCGGACGAGGTGGAGATGGTCGGCACCATCCGCACGTTCGACGAGGGCATGCGCCAGCAGATCTTCGCTGACCTGCGCAACGTCGCCGAGCACACTGCGGCCGCGCACGGGGCAAAGGCGGTCACCGACATCTACGAATCAGAGGGCAACCCGGCCACGGTCAACGATCCGGCGCTGACGGCGCGCATGCTGCCGAGCCTGCAGGCGGTGGTGGGCAAGGACAACGTGTACGAACCGCCCCTGCAGATGGGCGCGGAGGACTTCTCGCTGTATGCCAAGGAGGTGCCGGGCATGTTCTTCTTCGTCGGCTCCACCAGCGTTGGCATCGATCCGGCGACGGCACCGGCCAATCATTCGCCGAAGTTCCTGCTGGATGAGAAGGCGCTGGACGTGGGACTGCGTGCACTGCTGCAGGTGAGCCTGGACTACCTGCATGGTGCCGGCACCCCGGCAGGGTGAGGCTTTGCGGCAGGGCTTGCAGCCCTGCACCCCTGAAGCAACGGCAACGTCAACGGCAAAAGCGGTGCTGGATTTCTGTTGGTTGGGCGGGGCGGTGTGGGCCTGCAGGACACGCCGTAAACCCGTCCATGGGGGCTCGATGGCGCCATCCATGGCGCCAACGGTCCTGCAGGCCCACACCGCCCCGCCCCCGACAGGTTCACGCGGCTGCTGGTAGGTGTCGACCTTGGTCGACACAGGCAGACATCGGGAATGTCTGAAGGATTGGCTTTTGATTTTGATTTTTCTGATCTTTCCCGTGGTGGTGGCTGCGTGCAGGGAACTGTCAGGGGCCGGGGGGGGGGGGGGGGGGGGGGGGTGGGGCGGGGGAGCGGGGCCCGCGCCCCGCCCCCCACCCCGGGGTAAAACAGGGCCCCCCCCCCCCCCCACCCCCCCCCCCCCCCCCCCCGCGCCAAGCCGATAGACCGCCTTCCACGACCAACCGACAAAACCACCACGGAGGGGCTCCGCCGTTGGCCGGCCCGGCCGGAGGCCCGGCCCCGTCGCGATACAATGCGCACCATGAACACCCCCCAGGATTCCAGCCTCGGTCGCGAGGTCAGTTACCCGTCGCAGTACGATCCCGGCCTGCTGTTTCCCATCCCCCGCCGCGCCGCCCGCGCCGAGATCGGCCTCGACGACACCGCGCTGCCGTTCGTCGGCCATGATCGCTGGCATGCGTTCGAGCTGAGCTGGCTCGACCCGCGTGGCAAGCCGCAGGTGGCCGTCGCCACCGTGCAGGTGCCCTGCACCTCGCCGTGCCTGATCGAATCGAAGTCGTTCAAGCTGTACCTGAATTCCCTCAACAGCACCCGCATCGACAGTGCCGAGGCACTGCATGCGCGTCTTGTCGACGATCTGTCAGCCTGTGCCGGCGCACCCGTGCAGGTGGCGTTCGGCCTGCCCGAACTGCGCCCGGTACCGCTGGGCGAATCCATCGACGGCCTGGACCTGGAGATCGACTGCTACGGCCCCCCGCAGGCGGACTTCCTCTCGGCCGACGCTGCGCAGCCGGTGGAGGAGACGTTGGTCTCCGCGCTGCTGAAATCCAACTGCCCGGTTACCGGCCAGCCGGACTGGGCCACGGTCAGCCTGCGCTATCGGGGGCCGAAGATCGACCGGGCCGGCCTGCTGCGCTATCTGGTGAGCTACCGCGAGCACGCGGAATTCCACGAGCAGTGCGTGGAGCGGATCTTCAGCGAGGTCTCCGCGCGCTGCCGGCCGCAGTGGCTGGAAGTGGAAGCGCGCTACACGCGTCGCGGCGGCCTCGACATCAATCCATGGCGCGCCAGCCCCGGCATCGCGGCCCCGGCCGCGACCTACCGCGAGCTGCGCCAGTAACCGCCGCAGGCGGTTACGGTAGCGCCGGGCCACGCCCGGCGAGCGCAGCGGCCCCACCGATCCCCCGCAGGCGCTACCGATGGAGCAGCGGGCAGGGGGTGTCCATCTCCCGATTGTTCAGCCCCCCGGGGGGGCGGCTTCACATCTGCACCATCCCCATTTAACAACCGCCATGGCACCGTGCGAACCACGTAGTCATGCAGACGGGAGTTGTGGATGAGTACCGAGAAGAAAGCTGATTTCTCCGGCGTCAGCGCCAGCGTCGACAGTACCGCCCAGCAGGCACCGAAGGCGGACTTCTCCGGCGTCAGCGGCTCGGTGGACAGCACCGCCGAGGTGGTCAGCGGCGGCACCTACACCGTGCAGAAGGGGGACTCGCTGTCGAAGATCGCCAAGGCGCATCTTGGCGACGCCAATGCCTGGAAGAAGATCTTCGAAGCCAACCGGGACGTGCTCGATGACCCGGACAAGATTTTCCCTGGCCAGACCCTGAAACTGCCACCGAAGTAAGCCGGCCGCGCCCGCACGCCATCCGACAATCCTGGGAGGAACACCGAATGATCAAGACCACGCCGCTCCAGACCGCCCTGCTGACCGCCCTGTTGGGCAGCGTCGCCCTGGTGGGTTG
The DNA here is from genome assembly GCF_056760395.1 of Stenotrophomonas sp. STEN009. Lineage (NCBI taxonomy): Bacteria > Pseudomonadati > Pseudomonadota > Gammaproteobacteria > Lysobacterales > Lysobacteraceae > Stenotrophomonas > Stenotrophomonas sp. STEN009. The sequence continues at coordinate 4,823 of NZ_JBRRES010000059.1, forward strand.
CAAGAAGAAGGAAGAGTCGACCGACAGCAATGCAGCGCCCGCTGCCACCGCCCCGGCCGAAACGGCCCCGGCACCGATGACCGGCGCGCCGCCGCCGATGTCTGAGGCGGCAGTAGCCGTCTCCTCCGTCTCCGTCGGCAAGACGGCGGCAGCGGACAAGTCCGTCGCTCCGGCAGCACTGTTCGCGCCGAAGGACGATGTGATCGTGTCGGTCCGCACAGACGGTGCTGCCAACAACGTCAACGTCGGCGCCAAGCTGACCTTCCAGGACGGTCAGGTCGCCGGCGAGCAGAATGCCACGCTGAACACCAGCGGTGCCGAGACCACCAACATCACCTTCAAGAATGCCAATGGCTGGCCGGCCGGCAAGTACCGCGCCGAAGTCATGGTTGATGGTAAGGCGGCCGGAACGCCGCAGGAGTTCGAGGTCAAGTAAGTCCTGCCGACTCTCTCCCGGCAGGGCTCACGATGGACGCAGCCGCGAGGCTGCGTCTTTTTTTTGCGTGACACCCCCAGCCGGGTGAATCACTGCGTTGCAGTACCGGCGCGTATGGCGCGGCTTTGCCCCGCGCGGCTGAAAACGCGACAATGCAGGGGTTTCCCCTGCCGCGCGCCCACCCTGACGGCGACGGGGGAAAGCGTGGGGCCAAGCCCCGCGCGAGACACGGTTGCACGTGGTCCGGCGCTGCCGCCGGGCTTTCCCTGAGCACTGCTACAGAGTCCAAGTCCCCCATGTCCAAGATTCTCTACACGCTGACCGACGAAGCCCCGTTCCTGGCCACCCAGTCGCTGCTGCCGATCGTCGATGCCTACACCGCCACCGCTGGCATCGTGGTGGAAACCCGCGACATCTCGCTGTCCGGGCGCATTCTTTCGCAGTTCCCGGAACTGCTGGGTGAGGAGCAGAAGGTCAGTGACGACCTGGCCGAGCTGGGCCAGCTGGCGACCACGCCGGACGCCAACATCATCAAGCTGCCCAACATCTCCGCCTCGGTGCCGCAGCTGAAGGCGGCCATCAAGGAGCTGCAGGACCAGGGCTATCCGTTGCCGGATTACCCGGAAACGCCGGCCGACGACCAGCAGCGCGACTACAAGGCGCGCTACGACAAGGTCAAGGGCAGCGCGGTGAATCCCGTGCTGCGCGAAGGCAACTCCGACCGTCGCGCGCCGCTGTCGGTGAAGAACTATGCCCGCAAGCATCCGCATCGCATGGGCGCCTGGTCCGCCGATTCGAAGTCGCACGTCTCGCACATGGACGCGGGCGACTTCTATGGCAGCGAAAAGTCGGCAACCCTCGCCAACGCCGGCACCCTGAAGATCACCTTCCATGGCAATGACGGCAGCACCGTCGTGCTGAAGGAAAAGACCGCGGTCAAGGCCGGTGAGATCGTTGATGCCGCCGTGATGAGCCGCAAGGCGCTGGCTGCCTTCATCGACGCGCAGATCGCCGATGCCAAGAGCCAGGGCGTGCTGTTCTCGCTGCACCTGAAGGCGACCATGATGAAGGTCTCCGACCCGATCATGTTCGGCGTGGTCGTGGAAGAGTTCTACAAGGACGTGCTGGCCAAGCACGCCGACGCCATCCGGCAGGCCGGTTTCGATGCCAACAACGGCATCGGAGACCTGGTCGCGCGCCTGCCGTCGCTGCCGGAGGCCACCCGCGCCGCCATCGAAGCCGACCTGAAGGCCGAGTACGCGCAGCGCCCGGGCCTGGCGATGGTCAACTCGGACAAGGGCATCACCAACCTGCACGTGCCGAGCGACGTGATCGTCGACGCCTCGATGCCGGCGATGATCCGCGACTCCGGCAAGATGTGGAATGCCGAAGGCAAGCTGCAGGACACCAAGGCGGTCATCCCGGACCGCTGCTATGCCGGCGTCTACCAGGCCGTCATCGACGACTGCAAGGCGCACGGCGCCTTCGACCCGGCCACCATGGGCTCGGTGCCGAACGTCGGCCTGATGGCGCAGAAGGCCGAAGAGTACGGCTCGCACGACAAGACCTTCCAGATCGCCGCCGACGGCGTGGTCAAGGTCACCGATGACGCGGGCAGCGTGGTGTTCGAGCACGCGGTGGAGGCCGGTGACATCTGGCGCATGTGCCAGACCAAGGACGCCCCGATCCAGGACTGGGTCAAGCTGGCGGTCGAGCGCGCGCGCCTCAGCAGCACCCCCGCCGTGTTCTGGCTGGACGCTGCCCGCGCCCATGACGCGCAGGTCATTGCCAAGGTCGAGCAGTACCTGAAGAACCACGACACCGCCGGCCTGGACATCCGCATCCTGCCGCCGGTGGAAGCCACCGCGTTCTCGCTGGCCCGCATCCGCAAGGGCGAAGACACCATCTCGGTGACCGGCAACGTGCTGCGTGACTACCTGACCGACCTGTTCCCGATCATGGAGCTGGGCACCAGCGCCAAGATGCTGTCGATCGTGCCGTTGATGGCCGGTGGTGGCCTGTTCGAGACCGGTGCCGGCGGCTCGGCTCCCAAGCATGTACAGCAGTTCGTTGAAGAGGACTACCTGCGTTGGGATTCGCTGGGTGAGTTCCTGGCGCTGGCAGCGTCGCTGGAGCATCTGGGCAACCGCTACGACAATGCAGCAGCCCGTGTACTGGCCAAGGCGCTGGACGAAGCCAACGGCCAGTTCCTGGACAACGACAAGTCGCCTTCGCGCAAGCTCGGTGGCATCGACAACCGTGGCAGCCACTTCTACATCGCGCTGTACTGGGCGCAGGCCCTGGCCGCGCAGGACGAGGATGCCGCACTGAAGGCACGCTTCGCCCCGCTGGCCAAGGCCCTGACCGACAACGAGCAGAAGATCGTCGAAGAGCTGATCGCAGTGCAGGGCAAGGCCGTGGACATCGGCGGCTACTACCGCCCGGACGTGGAAAAGGCCAGCAAGGCGATGCGCCCGAGCGCGACCTTCAACGCCGCGCTGGAGCAGCTGCGCGGTTGATCCATCGCCGTTCGGTCGTGACTCCGGAACCCGCGCTTCGGCGCGGGTTTCTTTTTGGCTCCGGGGTCAGATCCCCTTTTGCCATGCAAAAGGGATCTGACCCAAGCGATGAAAACGTGACTTCCGTCAGCTGTCGGAATGCCGTCAACACGGCATGAAACTTGCCCGCGATGGCCGTCGCAGAACCGATGCGTGCGTAGGCGCGGGCACTGTCAATCTGAGCGGTCGATCACGACGGATGCCGCGGGCGATGACCTAGCCTTGGCGACGCGAGATCGCCGGGGAGGCGGTCGCACGGGGAACACGGATGGCACGCGTGCTGGTAGTGGGAACCGATATCCAGGGAGAGCAGGCCCTGCTCAGGCGCCTGCGCATCGCTTCGGCCCTGCCTGACGGCCAGATCCGCCGCAGCCAGGATCTGGACGACTGTGATCTGCTGGTCATCCGCGATACGCCCGCATTGCGCAACGCGGCCCTGCGCATGCGCCAGCAGCGGCCCCGCCTGCAGTGCTGGATCGAAGATCCCGGTGGCCAGCTGCGCGACGGCGATGGCCAGCAGCGTGTGCTCGATGACGGCGCCATCGGCCGCGCACTGCGTGGCATGCAGCGCCCACCGGAACCGGTAATTCCACACGTGCCCGCGCCGATCCGCCTGGCCGATGGTGCACACGCGATCACCCGCCTGCTGCGCGAGCGCTTGCCACTGCGGCAGGGTTACGCGCTGCTGGGGGATGCCGCTGGGCCCCTGCTGCTGCTGGACCTGGAGCAGGACCAGGCCATCGCACTGCACGAGCCCGTCGTGGCATTGGTCGAACGCCTTGCGCGGGGGTTCGAACAGCTCTGGCTCGATGCGCTGACAGCAGCGCAGCTGCAGGCCCAGGCGGCAGATCGCACCCGGCAGCCATTGCGCCCGTTGCTGTGGCAGTGGGCGCAGCGCAGCCCGCATTGGCAAGCCCTGGACGAGCGCCTGCGCGTCGCCTCGGTGAAACTGCTGCGCTGGCCTGACTTCCGCGTACTGGGCCACGATCACGATGGCTTCCGCCTGTGCTCGCTGCTGCTCAAGCGCGCCTGTACGGTGGACGAGTGTGCCGTGCTGCTCGACCTTCCGCAGGCTGCAGTACGCGATTTCGTGCACGCCGCTTATCTGTGTGGCTATGCGCAGCTGCAACCGGCGCCTGCGGCGACGGTGACGGTCATGCGCGGCACGGGCAACGACAGCGGGCTATTGGCCCGGCTGTGGCGCCACCTGCGCGGGAGCGAACGCAATGCGTGAGCACAAGGTGGTCGTGCTGGGTGGCATGGGCAGCGGCAAGTCGACGCTGGTGCGCAGCATCGCCGCCGGCACGGTGGTGGACACCGACGTCGCCAACAGCGATCGGCTTGGCGCCGACCAGGCATCGACCACGGTGGCGCTAGACTACGCCGACATCGATCTGCCCAATGGCGAGCGTCTCCGCCTGTACGGTACGCCGGGTCAGCAACGTTTTGATTTCCTGTGGCCGATCCTGCTGCAGGGTGCGCGCGGCGCGGTGCTGCTGCTGGATGGCCGACGTGCCGGCGTGGCTGCCGAACTGGACGGCTACCTGCAGGTGCTGCGGCCGTTCGGACCGGCGCTGACACTGGTGGTGGCGGTGACCCATCTGGACCAGGCACCGGCGGCCGCGATGGAACACTGGGCAGCACATGCGCAGATCGACGGCCAACCGCTGCCGCTGCTGCCACTGGATGCGCGCGACCGCGAACAGGGGCTGTTGCTGATGGATGTGCTGATGAGCGAGATCGAAGCGTACGCGCTGGTGACCGCGCATGGCTGACGGACAGGCCGCACTGCTGCCCGATGCGCGCCAGCGCGAACGCCTGCAGCCGTTGCTGCAGGACCTGCAGCAACGGGTGGAAGGGGTGCGCACCGTGGTGCTGGCCAGTGTCGATGGCTTCGCGCTGGTCAGCGCCGGCGCCGAAGGGCGTGGTGAACGCCTGGCCGCGATGACCAGCGCAATGCTGGCGTTGGCGGCAGCAGTAGGGCGCGAGCTGGTCCTGGGAGACCTGCAGACGCTGATGCTGGAAGCCGCGGGCGGCAAGGTGCTGATGCTGGCCATTCACGGTGAAGGGCGTGTGCCGCTGCTGCTGATGGCAGCCTGCGACCAGCGCAGCGTGATCGGCCAGGTGCTGTGGCAGAGCAGGGAATGTGGCCAGGCGATCCTGGCCGAACTCGGCGGACCGTGAGCCCGGCCGCAGGGGAACGAGGGGCTCGAACCTACACCGACAAGGGGTGCAACGTGTCTGGATTGACTGAATCGTTGAATGCACTGATGGGTATCGATGGCGCGCAGGCCGTGGCGCTGGTCGACTATGAAAGCGGCATGCTGCTGGGCGAAGCCGGTGCGGGGATGGACATGGAAGTGGCGGCAGCCGGAAACACCGAAGTGATCCGCGCGAAGATGAAAACCGCAGCGTCGCTCAACCTCAACGACAGCATCGAGGACATCCTGATCTCGCTGGGCAGGGCGTACCACATCATGCGCCCGGTGGCCAGGAAGAAGGGCCTGTTCTTCTACATCGTGCTGGACCGTAGCAAATCCAATCTGGCATTGGCCCGGCGCAAGGTGCAGGAAGTGGAGGCCGAGCTGGCCATCTGAGCCGATGCCTGTTGGAGCCGGGCAGGACCCGGCTCTACCCATTCCACCCCACGCCGGCGTATGGTTGAGCCATCTTCCCCGGTGAGGCCTGCATGTCCATGCCTGACATCGCTGCCGAGCTGGCGCCGCGCATCGCAGGCGCCATCCGCGATGGATTCGAGCAGTACCATGCCCGCTTCGCGGCGATCACCGCCCGCGCACGGCAGCGCTTCGAACAGCGCGACTGGAACGGTGCCCGCCAGGACGCCGTCGAGCGCATCGCCCTGTACGACCTGTGCATCGCCGAGCAGATGGATGCACTGCGCCGGCTTGCCGGCGAGGCAATCGGCGAGCGCTCGCTGTGGTTGCAGGTGCACGGCGCCTACAGCGCCCTGCTGCAGGGGCTGATCGACGCCGAGCTGTACAAGACGTTCTACAACACGCTGTCGCGGCGGTTGTTCGCCACTCGCGGCGTCGACCCGGCGGTGGAGTTCATCGCCTTCGATGTCGAGCCGTCCGATGCGATCACCCATCCGGTCGCCCGCCACACCTATGCGGTCTCGCCGACGCGCCCGGTGGAGGCGCTGCAGCGGGTGCTGGCTGACTATCGCTTCGATGTTCCCTATGCGCACCAGCTGCGCTGTGCCGCCGCCATCGCCGTACGGCTGCAGGATGATCTTGCGCACTGGGGCGATACGCCGGTACGCAGCATCGAACTGCTGGATACCGTGTTCTACCGCGAGCGTCGCGCCTATCTGGTAGGGCGCGTCTTCGGCGAGCATCGCTTCTCGCCCTGCGTGATCGCGCTGGTCAACGACGAACAGGGCCTGCGTGCCGATGCAGTGCTGACCCGTCGCCGCGATGTCGCCCACCTGTTCGGCGTGTCGCGCAGCTATTTCCAGGCCGACCTGGCCACCGTCGGCGACGCCGTGGTGTTCCTGCGCAGCCTGCTGCCGGGCAAGCCGATCGACGAAATCTACACCGTGCTGGGCCGTGCCAAGCAGGGCAAGACCGAGCGCTACCGCACCTTCTTCCGCCATTTCAATGAACATCCACACGAGCGCCTGGTCCACGCCGAAGGCACCCCCGGCATGGTCATGGCCGTGTTCACCCTGCCCAGTTACCCGCTCGTGTTCAAACTCATCCGCGATCGTTTCGCCTGGCCGAAGGCGATGTCACGGCAGCAGGTGGAAGAGAAGTACGCGCTGGTGTTCAACTTGGACCGTGTCGGCCGCCTGCTGGACGCGCAACCCTATCGGCACCTGCGCTTCCCGCGCGACCGCTTTGCGCCGGCGCTGCTTGACGAACTGCTGGGCCAGTGCGCGCAGAGCATCCGCGTCGATGGCGACGAAGTGGAAGTGGCGCTGTGCTACGTGCAGCGCCGTTTCCGCCCGTTGAACCTGTACCTGCGCGAGCAGGGCGCAGAGCCGGTGCGCGCTGCGGTGCTCGACTACGCGCAGGCGATCACCGACATGGCGCGCAACAACATTTTCCCCGGTGACATGCTGCCGAAGAATTTCGGTGTTTCACGTCACGGCCGCGCGGTGTTCTACGATTACGACGAACTGTGCCTGGTCAGCGACTGTGTTTTCCGTGCCTGGCCGCAGCCGAGCTCGCCGGAAGAGGCGATGGCCGACGAGCCCTGGTTCCACGTTGGCCCGCGCGATGTGTTCCCCGAACGCTTCGGCCCCTTCATGGGATTGCCGGCCGGCGAACTGGCGGCCGTGCGTGAGCACTATCGGCACCTGTTCGATCCCGGCTGGTGGCAGGCCCTGCAGGCCCGCTTCGCCAGTGGCGACTATCCGGACACGCCGCCCTATGCCGCCAGCCACCGGCTGGCGTAGCCCCGCGCGCCTGCGCTTCAGTCTGCGTGGGGGTAGACGATTACCCGGTTGCGCCCCTGTTCCTTGGCCAGGTACAGGGCCTTGTCGGCCAGGCGCAGGGCCTGCTCGGCATCGGCATGGAAGCTGGGGAAATGGGCCACGCCCAGCGACACCGTGATCGTGCCGACCGGTGCGAAGGGGTGATCGGCGATGTGCTGGCGCAGGCGCTCGGCGGCCTGGCGCGCAGGCTCGGTACCGATACCCGGCAACAGCAGCAGGAACTCCTCGCCGCCAGCGCGGCACAACAGATCGCTCTCGCGCGAGTGGCGGCGCATCTGCTCGGCGATATGGACGATGACGGCATCACCGACGTCATGCCCATGGCCGTCGTTGATCGATTTGAAGCGATCGATGTCCAGCGCCAGGATCGCGAAGGGAATGCCCTGCGCCTGCAGCGCATCCAGCGCATGCTGCAGCCCGCGACGATTCAACAGACCGGTCATCGGATCGGTGCGGCTGGCGCGGTTGAGCGTGCCGATCCGGTCCTGCAGTGCGTTGAAACTGTGCAGCACCGCATGCTTGAGCTGGGCAACCTCGAAGTACCAGGCGCGGATGCCGTTGACATGGCTGATCGCGTTGCCGGTGTCCTCGCCGGCCTGCACGTTGCGCGCCAGCTGCCACAGCGGCAGCGAAATGCGCCGGGCGAACCACCAGGTGATCACCAGTGACAACACACCCAGCGGGATCGCGTTCCAGATCACCGCCGACATCAGCCGCGACAGTGGCTGCAGGGTGGCTTCGGTGGGCCGCTGGGCGACGATGCCCCAGCCGGTGACAGCGACCGGGGCATAGCCGGCCAGCATCGATACACCGCGGTTGTTGCGCACCTGCTGCGCTCCCCGCTCACCGTGGATCACCGCCGTCACCGCCGGATTGCCGACCACATAGTCGCCCACCCGCTCGCCTTCGACGTGGTACAGCAGGCGGCCATGGCGGTCGACCACATACAGATACGAGCCGTCGCGATAGTAATGCGTACCCAGCAGCGTATGCAGCGCGCTGCGCTGGCGCAGGTACAGGGTGCCGCTGATATAGCCGCGGTACCGGCCCTGGCCGTCGAAAATCGGATGCGACAGTGAGACCAGCAGCTTGCCGGTGGCCGACTGGTAGGGATCGCTGATCATCGGCTGACGGGAGGCCAGTGCCGCATTGTTGCCCGCGCTGTGCAGGATCTCGCCCTGCAGCTGCAGCGTCTGGGGCGAGGTGGCGATCACCAGGCCATCGGCATCCACGACCAGCGAGGAGTTGAAGCTGCTCGACTGCAGCTGCAGGCGGCTGGCTTCGCCCTGCGCCTGGCGTGGATCCATGTCCGCCTCGCCCAGCCGGGTCGCGCTGTAGGCCAACTGCTGCTGGGCGGACAGCAGGAAGTTCTGGGTCGTCTCGGCCAGCTTGCTGGCATAGACGCGGTTGGCCTCCAGCGTGTTGCCGACCAGCTGGTCGCGTTGCACGCGGTAGCTGGCCAGCAGTGTATTGGCCAGGGCGATGATGGCGCTGAGCAGGGCGAGGGCCAGGATCAGCTTGCCCAGGTTGAGGCGGGGCGAAATCAGGCGCATGCGGAGCAGGATGGGGCGGGGGGGACCGCAATGCGGGCAGGCGCAGGCGGAATGCAGGCAGCATTATCGCCAGAAACGGCGTCGGCGCGGGTGAAGCCCGGCGCGACCGGCGGCCTCAGCGCTGCAGGCGGCGCAGCAGGGTCTGGCGCACGTGCGCGGCCGCCGCTGCGTCGAGCGTTCCCAGCACACCCTGCGCCTGCATCGGGATGTGTGCGGTCGCTGCCTCGCTGTCGGCGAACACATAGTGGTCGAACATCGCGCGCCACTGCGCGCGCTGTGCCGCGGGCAATCCGCGCAGGGCCAGGATCGACAGCATCAGGGCATTCATCGGCGAGTCCATCCAGGCCGGCACCGGCCGCCACCAGGTGTTGACCAGCACATTGAATGTTTCCAGACCTTCCATGTGGTGCCACCACAGTGAAGGGATGAAGACCGCATCGCCCGGTTCAAGTTCGGCCACCAGCGCCTGCTGCAGCGCCTGCGGGAAGCGCGGAAAGCGATCAAGGTCAGGTGCGTGGAAATCGACCAGGCTGATCGCCTGCCCTGCGGGAGTGAAATCGAGCGGGCCGATGTACAGGTTGTCGATCTGGTCCGGTGGGAACAGCGTCACCCGGCGGCGCCCGGCCGCCACGCATGCCAGGTTGTCCGGTACGTCCTGATGGGCGGCAATGCGCGAGCGGTTGCCGATCCAGATGCTGCTGAGAGGTTCGTCCACGCCCAGCTGCAGCGGATTGGCCCGGGTGAAGCCGGGCAGGAAGCTGTCCAGCGTCGTCGATGCCACGTAGATCGATGGCGGCGCCGGATCGGTGGCGTACTTCAGCAGCGTGGCCAGCACCACTTTCAACGGTACCTGCTCGCGGCGGAAGTTGAAGCCGCTCATGTCCGCGTTGTAGAACAGCCGGCCGCCGGCGTCGGGTGCTGCCGTGGTCGCGGTCACCGGCATCTGCCCGTGGTCGAACGCGGCCAGGTGCGCAACCGCCTCCGCAGGCGAGCGGCGCGCGGCCGCGACCAGGGGCCAGTGCGCGACCAGCCCGCGGATCACCTTCGGCGTGGTCCAGGTGTGCAGCCGGGCCGGCAGCTCATCCGGGTCCAGGTCCCGCACGTCATCGATGGGTCGGGGGTGGGGCAGCATGCGTGGACATCCTGGTCGTGATGGAGAGCCGGGCCCGTGCCCGGCGGCCTTGGGTCCGCGCATCATGCACCCGTGCGGCGTGGGGGGGGGGGGGGGGGGCCCCGTCCCCCCGCCCGGCCCCGCGGGCGGGCGGGGGG
>NZ_JBRRES010000060.1:0-14784 GCF_056760395.1 Stenotrophomonas sp. STEN009
CGCGGGGGCGTGGGGGGGGGTTTTCTGGGGGGGGGGGGGCCGCGGTGGCGGCGCGGCCCCCCCCGCCCCCCGGGCGGTGCCCCGGGCCCCCCCCAAACCCTCCCCCCCCCCGCCAACCCCCAGGAAACCAGCCTTTGCCGTTGCTCCAGCCGTTGCTCCAGCCGTTGCTCTGGCTTCTGCGGGTGCCGGGCGCCGCCCGGCCGAACTACAATCCCGCTCATGCTGAAATTCTCGAACACCCTTCGCCGGTGGCCCCGATGAGCGGCCGTGGAGGCAATGACGGCCAGGTCCGCATCATCGGCGGGCGCTGGCGCAATACCCGCCTGCCGGTGCCGAACCTGCCGGGCCTGCGGCCCAGCAGTGACCGCGTACGCGAGACCCTGTTCAACTGGCTGATGCCCCGACTGGCCGGGGCCCGCGTGCTGGACCTGTTTGCCGGCAGCGGCGCGCTGGGCCTGGAAGCCATCTCGCGCGGCGCCGCTCACGCCACCCTGGTCGAGCGCGATGCCCAGCTCGGCCGCAATCTGTCGGCCGCCGTCGCCAAGCTGCAGGCCAGCGCGCAGATCACCGTGGTCCAGGCCGATGCCCTGCGCTGGTTGCAGGGCGCTCCCGCGCAACAGGCGGATCTGGTGTTCATCGACCCGCCGTTCGCCGATGGCCTCTGGCAGGACGTGCTGGCCCAGCTGCCGCGGCATCTGGCAGCCGACGCCTGGCTCTACCTGGAGTCGCCGGCCGGTCACGTCCCGGTGCTGCCGCCGGACTGGCTGCTGCACCGCGAGGGCGGCACCCGTGAGGTGCACTTTGCCCTGTACCGCCGCGCCGCTGCTACACTTTGACTTCATCTGAACATCTGCAACCGCCCATGACCGTGGCCAACCGCCGCATTGCCGTCTACCCCGGCACGTTCGATCCGATCACCAACGGTCATATCGACCTGGTGAACCGGGCCGCGCCGCTGTTTGAAAAGGTCGTGGTCGGCGTGGCGCAGAGCCCGTCCAAGGGGCCGACCCTGCCGCTGGAACTGCGCGTGCAGCTGGCCCGGGATGCCCTGGGCCACCATGGCAACGTCGAGGTCTGCGGGTTCGATACCCTGCTGGCCCATTTCGTACGCTCCGTCCAGGGCGGGGTCCTGCTGCGCGGCCTGCGCGCGGTGTCGGACTTTGAATACGAGTTCCAGATGGCGAGCATGAACCGCCACCTGATCCCGGAAGTCGAGACCCTGTTCCTGACGCCGGCCGAGCAGCACAGCTTCATTTCGTCTTCGCTGGTCCGCGAGATCGCGCGCCTGGGCGGCGACGTGTCCGGCTTCGTGCCGGCCGCGGTGCTCGAAGCCCTGCGCAGGGTCCGCGAGGCGAAATCGACCCAGTCATAAGCCCCGCCGTACCCGCACCCCTTACGTACAACACCACGCACCATTCCGGGAGGAAACCATGAACACCACCATGCGCGCGATGCTGATCGCCTCGTTGGCCCTGGCCTTCACCGCCTGCAAGAAGGAAGAGGCCGCTCCGGTCGACGAAGCCAAGCAGGCGCTGGTCGCCCCGTCCAAGGACGACGACGCAGGCTGGAAGAAGTACCTGCAGGAAGTCGCCATCCAGAACATGGGCAACATCTCCAACAGCCCGTTCCTGTACTACCTCTCGCCGGAATCGGACCCGGACTTCCAGGCCAAGTACGAGCGCCAGACCGAGAGCGCGACCCAGGCCGTGGCCCGTGGCGTGCAGCCGGGCAACATGCTGGCCTTCGGTTCGTCGGCCTCGGGCAAGATGGCGGACATGATCCAGGCCGTGTTCAAGGACGTGTCGCCGGATTCGATGAAGGGCGTGCGCGTCGTCTTCATCGGCCAGTCGGCCGACAACGCCCGCGTGCAGGCGGCCGTGCAGCCGACCGGTGCCGAGTACATTTTCGTCGAAGCCAAGTAAGACCGAGCCGCGGCGGCCACGTTGCAACGTGGCCCGGGTGGCGCCTGTAGCGGGCGCCACCGATGACCTGACCGGCCCGCGCGCCCGCGCTGGCCGGTCCTTTGTCCCAAGGCGCGGGCGAGGAGTATCGCCATGTCGCTGAAAATCAATGAGCTCTGCGTCAACTGCGACGTCTGCGAGCCGGCCTGCCCGAACCAGGCCATTGCGATGGGTGAAACCATCTACGTGATCGACCCCGCCCGTTGTACCGAGTGCGTGGGCCATTTCGACGAGCCACAGTGCGTGGTCGTCTGCCCGGTCGAATGCATCGATCCGGACCCGGAGATCGTGGAAACGGAAGACCAGCTGCTGGCCAAACTGCGCCGGCTGCAGCACGATCATCCCGAACTCTACGCGGAGCCCCCATCCGAATGAAGACGCTGCTCGTCCGTCCCGTGTTGCTGCTCGGCCTGTTGCTGAGCCCGCTTGCCTGGGCCGATGCGCCGGCCCGTGCCGAACGTCCCGATGGCGCTGCCATTGCCAGCGGCCACGCGCTGGCCACCCAGGCCGGCGTGGACATCCTTGCGCAGGGAGGCAACGCGTTCGACGCCGCGGTGGCGGTGTCTTCGACGCTGGCGGTGGTCGAGCCGATCAGTTCCGGCCTGGGCGGTGGCGGCTTCTTCCTGCTGCATGACGCGGCCACCGGCAAGGACGTGATGCTGGATGCGCGCGAGACCGCGCCGGCCGCCGCCACGCCGCAGGCCTTCCTTGACGGGAAGGGCAACCTGGACCGCGACCGCTCGGTCAACGGCGCCTGGTCGGCGGGTATCCCCGGCCTGCCTGCGGCGCTGGTGGAGCTTTCGGCCCGGCACGGCAGGCTGCCCCTGGCGGTTTCGCTGCAACCGGCCATCCGCATCGCCCGCGACGGCTTCCCGGTGTACGAGCGGATGGCCAAGGGCTATGCCTCGCGTCGCGAGGTGATGGAGCGTTACCCCGGGACCCGCGAGGTGTACCTGCGCAACGGCAGGCCGATCGCCACCGGTGATGTGTTCCGGCAGCCGGAACTGGCGCAGACACTGGAGCGGCTGGCGGCGGGTGGCTTCGATGGCTTCTACAAGGGCCAGACCGGCAAGCTGCTGCTGGCCGGAGTGAAGCAGGCCGGTGGCCGCTGGACCGCCGAGGAGCTGGCCGGCTACCGGGTGAAGCAGCGCGAGCCGATCGTCTTCGACTACAACGGCTGGAAGATCACCACGGCGCCGCCGCCGTCGTCCGGTGGCATCGCCCTGGCCAGCATGCTGCAGATCCTCGAAGGCTGGGACATCAAGCAGATGGATCCGGCGCACCGCGCCCATCTGGTAGTCGAATCGATGCGGCGCGCCTACCGCGACCGCACGTTCTTCCTGGGCGATCCGGACTTCGTGCAGATCCCGCAGAAAGTGCTGACCAGCAAGGATTACGCGCAGGGCCTGCGTGCCACCATCCATCCGGAGAAGGCCACGCCCAGCGACCTGCTGTCGGGCAATCCGACGCCGCTGGAGGACGACGAGACCACCCATTTCTCGATCATCGACCGTGATGGCAACCGCGTCGGCGCCACCCAGACCGTCAACCTGCTGTACGGCTCGGGCCTGATACCCAAGGGCACCGGTGTGCTGCTGAACAACGAGATGGACGATTTCGCGCTGAAGCCGGGCACGCCCAATGCGTTCGGCGTGATGGGCTACGAGGCCAACGCACCGAAGCCGGGCAAGCGCATGCTCAGCTCGATGACGCCGACCTTCATGGAGAACGCCGACAAGGTCGTGGTGCTGGGCACCCCCGGCGGCAGCCGCATCATCACCATGGTGCTGCTGGGCATCCTTGGTTACGACGCCGGCCTGGACGCGCAGCAGGTCGCGGCGCTGCCACGCTACCACCACCAGTGGCTGCCGGACCTGATCGAGGCCGAAGACAACGCGTTCGACGCGGCCACCGTGAAGCAGCTGCAGGCGATGGGCCACAAGATCGATCTGCCGGGGAATGTCGCCGCCGGTGGTCGCGGCTCCAGCCACGTCTGGGGCAATCTGCAGACGGTGGAATGGGATCGCAGGAGCAACCGGTTGTTCGGCGGCAGCGATCCGCGCAACCCGGTCGGCAGCGCCCAGGTGGTGCCCGGCAGGTAACGGCCGGGCTCGCCGGGTCCCATCCGGCCGACGGTGAGCCGCAGCGCCCTGCCCGCAATGGCAGGGCGCTGCAGTTTCGTTCTAGCGATTATTTAACGGCCTGCCGACGATAATCGGCGCATGAAACTCTGGTCGATTCGTGGTAACTCGCAGCGCCTCGACGGCGGTGCGATGTTCGGCAACGCACCCCGTGCGTTGTGGGAAAAATGGGCGGCACCGGATGAGCTGAACCGTATCGAGCTGGCATGCCGCGCGCTGTTGGCCAGCCCGCTGGAAGGCAAGACGGTCCTGTTTGAAACCGGCATCGGCGCGTTCTTCGATCCGCGCATGCGCGAGCGCTATGGCGTGCAGGAAAGCCAGCACGTGCTGATCGATTCGCTGCGTGAGGCGGGCTTCGAACACGAGGACATCGACGTGGTGGTCCTCAGCCACCTGCACTTCGACCACGCCGGCGGCCTGCTGGCAGCATGGAGCGAGGGGCGCGAGCCCGAACTGCTGTTTCCCAATGCCACCTATGTGGTCGGTGCACAGCACTGGCAGCGCGCACTTCAGCCGCACCCGCGCGACCGCGCCAGTTTCATCCCGGAGCTGCCCGGGCTGCTGCAGGCCAGTGGGCGCCTGGAAGTGGTCGACGGCGAGTTCTCCCGGGCGCTGGGGAGCAGCGTGCGTTTCAGCTACAGCGATGGGCATACGCCGGGGCTGATGCTGGCCGAGATCGTCGGCCATGGGCATGCAGGCGAGGTCGCGCGCGGTGGCGTGGTGTTCTGCGCTGACCTGATTCCGGGGCGCTCGTGGGTGCACGTGCCGATCACCATGGGATATGACCGCAACGCGGAACTGCTGATCGACGAGAAGCGGCAGTTCCTGGAGGACAAGCTGGCGCGCAACGTGCATCTGTTCTTTACCCACGACCCGCAGGTCGCACTGGCCCAGCTGGGGCGCGACGACAAGGGGCGTTTCGTGACCCTGCACGAGCAGGGTGAACTGAAGGCGCGCGCGCTGGGGTAAGTGCCGGGGTCGGAGCCCTTTCTGCGAAAGGGATCTGACCCCGCCGCACCGGTCAGCCGACGCGGGTGCCGAAGATGCGGTCGCCCGCGTCGCCGAGGCCCGGCAGGATGTAGCCCTTTTCGTTGAGCTGGGCGTCGATTGCCGCCGTGTAGATCTCCACATCCGGATGCGCTGCCTTGACCGCGTCGATGCCCTCCGGAGCGGCGACAAGGAAAATGCCCTTGATGCGTCGCGCACCGGCCCGCTTGAGCATGTCGATGGTGGCGATCAGGGTGCCGCCCGTGGCCAGCATCGGGTCCAGGATCAGCGCATCGCGCTCTTCCAGGCGCCCGGTGAGGCGCTCGAAGTACGGCACCGGCTGCAGGGTTTCCTCATCGCGCTGCAGGCCGACCACACTCACGCGGGCGGCAGGGATCAGCGACAGTACGCCGCTGAGCATGCCCAGGCCGGCCCGCAGGATCGGCACCACGGTGATCTTGGCGCCAGCGATGCGCTGCACGGTCACCGGACCGGCCCAGCCGGGCAGGGTGTGCGGCTCGGTGTCCAGGTCAGCGGTGGCCTCATAGGCCAGCAGCGTGCCCAGCTCGTTGGCCAGTTCGCGGAAATCCTTGGTGCTGAGCGCGGCGTTGCGCATCAGGCCGATCTTGTGCTGCACCAGCGGGTGGCGCACTTCGACGATCTTCATGGTCGGAAAAGGGGGAAGGGAGAGGCGATCATTCTGCCGGATCGGGGTGCGGAACCCCAAACGGAGCGCAGCCAGCGGGCGCGGATCGAGGGCGTCTGTCATGGCCATGCAACCTTGCGGACATACCGTCCAGACCCATTCTTAACAGGAATGGGGATTCCCAGTGAATATCAAGACGCCGTTGGCCGTTGCCATCACGCTGACCCTGGCGATGGGGGCCAGCGCTCCGCTGCAGGCCGCCGCCCAGCAGACGGTCGCCGCCACGGGGGCAGCGGCGGTCGATGCGATCGACCTGGACCGCGTCGAGGTGCGTGCGCAGCTCGAATCGCAGATCCGCGCGGTCGATCTGAAGCGCAGCAGCGACGCGATCGAAGACGCCGTGTCTTCCGACGCCCTCGGCCAGTATCCGGACAAGAACGTGGCCGAATCGCTGCAGCGTCTACCCGGCATCAGCGTCACCCGCGACCAGGGCGAAGGCCGTTTCGTGGTCATCCGGGGCCTGGACGCCAACCTCAACAGCGTCAGCGTCGATGGAATCGCCGTGGGTACGCCGGAGGACTCCAGCCGCGCTGCACCGCTGGATGTCATTCCCTCCGACTCCACCGAGCGGCTGCGCGTGGTCAAGTCGCCAACGCCGGACATGCCCGGCGACGCGATCGGCGGTGCGGTCCTGGTCGAATCGGCCTCGGCATTCGATCGCGACGGGCGCAGCCTGCGTGCCAAGATCGAGGGCAGCCACCAGCAGCTCTCGGGCGAAACCAGCCCGAAGGCCGCCTTCAACTACAGCGAAGTGTTCGCCGATACGTTCGGCATCGCGCTGGGCGTGAACTACCAGAAGCGCAGGTTTGAATCGGACAACACCGAAGTGGAGTACGACGGCGAGGATGATGCTGCACCGGGGGATGTCACCGCGATCAACCTGCAGCACCGCAAGTACGAGATCGAGCGCAAGCGCATCGGCGCCAACCTCAACCTGGACTGGCGCCCGAATGAAGACAGCAAGTACTACCTGCGCACGTTGTACAGCCAGTTCGACGATGCCGAGACCCGCCAGCGGGTGATCTTCAATTTCGACGATGCCGACATGGTGCGCACCGGCACCGACCAGTACCGGCTGGATGACATGCCGGGCGATGCGATCGACAAGCGCATGCGTTACCGCACCAAGAAAGAGAACACCTTCGCAGCCAGCCTCGGTGGCGAGAACCGGCTGACCAGCGCGGTGGTCGATTACCGTATCGGCTACACCCGCACCGAGGAGCGGGTGAACGACGAGATGGAGGCGCGGTTCACACTGGATGGTGATGACTTCAACGGCACCCTGGACCAGCGCAGCCGGCTGCCGACCTACAGTTTCGACAACCCGCAGTGGCTGGACAACGGCAACTACGCCTTCGACCGCATCGTGCTTTCGCCCAAGCAGGTCAACGACAAGGAGCACAGCGCGCAGGTCAACGTACGCTTCGACGGCGACAGCAGCAGCCTGAAGTTCGGCCTGCTGGGCCGCTGGCGCGACCGCGATGTCAATACCGACGAGCGCGAGCTGCGGGTGGGCCCGAAGGTGGCACTTTCGAGCTGGACCACGTCGGCCCCCGAGCATCGCCATGGCAACCTGGGCGATGGCATGGATTCGGCGGCGATGCGGGCGTACTGGGCGGCCAATGGCAGCCAGTACAGCGCCCGGCCGCAGGATGCCGGCGCCAATGCCCTGGCATCGCTGGAAGAGGACTATGTGGCCAGCGAAGACATCTTCGCCAGCTATGCGATGGGGACCTGGGATATCGGCGCGCTGCGCATCATCGGCGGCGCACGCGTGGAGAACACCCGTTTCAGGGCGGTGGGCAACCAGGTCGAGGTGGCGGCCAACGGGCGCAGCTTCACCGTCACCCCGCGCGTGGCCAACAACAGCTACACCAATGTGCTGCCGGGCCTGCATCTGCGCTACGACGCAGCCGATGACTGGGTGCTGCGCGCCTCGGCCAACAAGACCGTCTCGCGCCCGTCCTTCGGCGACGTTTCGCCCCGTGTGGGCTACAGCCGCGGCGACGAGGAAGTGCGGCTGGGCAATCCCGAGCTGGATCCGTACGAGTCGAAGAACATCGACCTGTCGGTGGAAAAGTACATCGGCAGCACCGGCATCGTTTCGCTTGGCCTGTTCCACAAGTCCATCGACGGCTACATCGTGGAAACCGTGCGTACCAATGATCCGGACTACGACGGCTTCGACGTGACCCAGCCGATCAATGGCCGCAAGGCCACGGTACGCGGCGCCGAGTTCAACTGGCAGCAGCAGCTGGCCTTCCTGCCGGCAGGCTTCGACGGTCTTCTGGTCGGGGCCAGCGGCACCTGGCTGGATACCGAATTCGATGCCGGCATCGCGGACCGTGCCGGCGAGGACTTCATGCTGCCGCGTGCCTCCAAGCACGTGTACAGCGCGCACGTCGGCTACGAGAAATATGGCCTGAGCACCCGCCTGGCTGCGGTGTACCGCAGCGAATATCTGGACAGCATCGGCAAGGGCCGTGCATTCGACATCTACGTGGCACCCAACACGCAGCTCGACTTCTCGCTGGATTATCGCTTCAGCCCGCGCGTCAGCCTGTACTTCGAGGCGCAGAACCTGCTGGACAAGCCGCTGGAGCTGTACCAGGGCACGCGCTCGCGCACGCTGCAGATGGAAGAATATGGCCGCACCTACGCGCTGGGCCTGAAGGTGGCGCTGTGATGGGGCGGCACATTCCGGGGCTCGTGGCAGCGATCGCAACCGCGCTGGTCGTGGGCTGCACGCCAGCGGCCGACCGTGCGCCGGCAGCACATGCGGCGTCGCCGACGCCTCCGGCGCGCACGGTGGCCACCGTTGCCGAGGCGTTCGTGTCGCCACTCACGCCCGCCGACAACATCGATTCGCCCGCAACCTGGCGCACGCCGGACGGGCAGATCTGGCTGATCGCCACCGCCAAGGCCACCGACAAACTGGTGGTGTATGACGGCAGCACCGGCCGTCACCTGCGCGACGTCGGTGCCACCGGTACCGGCCTGGGACAGTTCGATCGCCCCAATGGCATCGCCGTGACCGACGACCTGTTGTGGATCGTGGAACGCGACAATCACCGGGTCCAGGTCCTGTCCCTGCCGGACTTCACACCGCTGGCGACGTTCGCTGCCGAAGATCTGCGCAAACCCTACGGGCTGTGGGTCGATCGCAGGGCGGACGGCTACAGCGTCTACGTCACGGACTCTTGGGACAACGGCGAGGACGCACAGGGCCGCGACATCCTGCCGCCGCTGGCGGAACTGGACAAGCGCGTGCGCCAGTACCACGTTTCCCGCGACGGCGCGAAGATCGACGCGAAGCGCATCGCCGACATCGGCGACACCAGTGAGGCCGGTGCGCTGCGCGTGGTCGAATCGATCTGGGGCGATCCGGACAACGACCGTCTGCTGATTGCCGAAGAGGATGAGAGCTACGCCAGCGAGTTCAAGGTCTATACGCTGGCAGGCCGCTTCACCGGCACCACCTTCGGCCGTGACGTGTTCAAGGCGCAGGCCGAAGGGGTGACCCTGCGGACCTGCGGCAAGGACGGCTGGTGGATCACCACCGAGCAGGGCAAGCAGCGCAGCGTGTTCCATCTTTTCGATCGGCACACGCTGAAGCCGGTCGGTGCCTTCCAGGGCAATACCGTGGCCAACACCGATGGCATCTGGCTGATGCAGCAGCCCAGCACGCGGTTCCCGCACGGTGCGCTGTACGCGGTGCATGACGATCAGGGCGTGGTCGCCTTTGACTGGGAAAGCATTGCCAGGCAGCTGGCGCTGCCGCTGGAGTGTGGCGCATGAGGCGGCACAGCACGCGCGCGTTCGTCGCCAGCCTGCTGCTGGCCCTGCCTCTGCTGGTCACCGCGGCGGTCGAACCCAACACGCAGGTGCCTGCGGGCAGCCGCCACTATGCGGCATCGCCACTGCCGGATCGTATCGTTGCCTCGCCCTCGGCCGACCCCAGCCACGGATTCGCCGTAGCCTGGCGTACGGATGGCAGCGTACAGGCGCCACTGCTGGAGATCGCGCGTGCCGGCGATTCGCCGGCCATCGAAGGCATTC
This sequence comes from Stenotrophomonas sp. STEN009, assembly GCF_056760395.1. Taxonomy (NCBI): domain Bacteria; kingdom Pseudomonadati; phylum Pseudomonadota; class Gammaproteobacteria; order Lysobacterales; family Lysobacteraceae; genus Stenotrophomonas; species Stenotrophomonas sp. STEN009. The sequence goes on from NZ_JBRRES010000060.1 coordinate 9,855, forward strand.
GCGCGCTGCGCGCGACCACGCAGGCGCTGCAGACCGAGAACGGCCTGTCGCACCATCACCGCGTTGACATCGATGGCCTGCAGCCGGATACCGCATACATCTACCGTGTGCAGGGCAGGGCAGGCTGGAGTGCATGGAACCAGCTGCGCACGCTGGCCACCGCCGGGCAGCCGCTGACGCTGCTGTACTTCGGCGATACCCAGAACAAGAATCTCAGTCACGTCAGCCGCGTGGTCCGGGCCGCGCAGAAGGCGGCACCGGACGCTCGCCTGAGCCTGTTCGCGGGTGACCTGGTCAGCGGCGGCGACGGTGTGGACGACAGTGAATGGGGCGAATGGTTCGCCGCCACCGGCTGGCTGGCGCAGGAAACACTGGTGGCGCCTGCCATCGGCAATCACGAGTATTTCGAGGAGTTCGAGGACACTCCGCAGGAACGCCGTGTGCTGGGCCGGCACTGGCCGGTGACCTTCGCACTGCCGGGCAATGGCGCCGCTGCCGCGCAGCAGACCAGCTACTGGTTCGATGCGCAGGGCGTGCGCGTGGCGGTGCTTGATGGAACCTCGGCACTCGATCTCGGCACCGCCCAGGCCCAGGCACACTGGCTGGACAAGGTGCTGTCCGGCAATCCGCAGCCGTGGACCATCGTAATGCTGCACCAGCCCTTCTACTCGCCGCGCGAAGGCCGCGAGAACGCCGCATTGCGTGACGTGCTGCTGCCGGTGGTGCGTCGTCACCAGGTGGATCTGGTGCTGCAGGGGCACGACCACACCTATGGCCGCCGTGGCGAAGGACAGGCCGCCACACCGCAGTACGTGGTGACCGTGGCGGGACCGAAGCAGTACCGTCTTTCCGATGAAGCCCGAAGGACGATGGCCCCGGTGGCCGAGGACACCCAGCTGTTCCAAGTGCTGCGCATCGATCCGCAGCACCTGCGCTATGAGGCGCGCACGGTGACCGGGCAGCTGTACGATGCTTTCGAGCTGCACCGTGACGCCAGCGGGGGCAAGCAGCGCACGGAGCTGACCGAAGGCCGCATCACGCCACGCGACTGCCCGCGCGCGCAGACTGCCAAGGGTCGTGCCGACCGTTGCTGGGAATAAGGAGACGCCGATGACCATGCCCCGACGCATCGTTCCTCTTGCTGCCATCGGTGCCGCTCTGCTGTTGCTGGCCGGTGCGGTGGCCGCCGCTGATGCGGTGCTGCATCCGTTCCTGGCGGCCCAGCCGCAGCAGGCACCGCAGGAGGTGAACCTGGCCGTGGAAATTCCCGCTGGCAGCTTCACCAAGTATGAGATCAAGGACGACGGGCTGGTCCACGTCGACCGCTTCCAGTCGATGCCGGTGGCCTATCCGGCCAACTATGGTTCGATGCCGCGCACGCAGGCGGGCGACAACGATCCGTTGGACGCGCTGGTGCTGACCCGTGAACCCCTGCACCCCGGCGTGATCATCCGCTTCCGCCCGATCGGCTATCTGAAGATGATCGATGGCGGCGAACATGACGAGAAGGTCATCGGCGTGCCGACCGACAAGGTTGATCCGAGCTATGCAGGCGTCCGCGATCTGGCCGATCTGCCGGAGATCGAGCGGCAGCGCATCGAGGCGTTCTTCCGCGTGTACAAGGATCTGCCAGCCGGACGCAACCCGGTGCAGCTGCAGGGCTGGGGCAACGCGGCCGAGGCGCGTACGCTGATCCGCGAAGCCATGCAGCGTTTCGACGCCGGGAAGTAGTCCGGCTGCGGACGGCGTTGCACCCCTGCGCGGTCTTCACCTGTGCTGGCTATCATGGCCGCCTTCCACAGCAAAGGCGGTGCACGTGTCGGTAGCGTTGGTCTGGTTCCGTCGCGACCTGCGGCTGCAGGACAATCCGGCCCTGCAGGCCGCACTGGATGCGGGGCACGATGTGGTCCCGGTGCACATCCACGCGCCGCACGAAGAAGGCGAGTGGGCGCCGGGAGCGGCATCCAACGCCTGGCGTCATCGCTCGCTTGCCGCGCTGGATGCGGATCTGCGTGGCCGCGGTTCTTCCCTGGTGCTGCAGATCGGCGACAGCCTGCCGGTGCTGCAGGCACTGATCGCACGGACCGGTGCCACGGCGGTGTACTGGAACCGCAAGTACGAGCCCGCCACCCAGCCACGTGATGCCTCCATCAAGCGCACGCTGCGCGAGCAGGGCATCGATGCGCAGAGCTGCAACGGCAGTCTTCTGTTCGAGCCGTGGGATATCGCCACCCAGCAGGGGCAGCCGTACAAGGTGTTCACCCCCTACTGGCGCAACGTGCTCAGTCACTGGCGCCTGCCCGGGCTGCAGGCGGCGCCCGCGGCACTGGCAACGCATGCCGTCGAAGGCGAGTCGCTGCAGGCGCTCGGCCTGGCACCGGCGCTCGGCTGGGACGAGGGCTTCTGGGAGCACTGGCAGCCGGGAGAGGCCGGCGCGCTGGAGGCGCTTTCGGTGTTCGAGGACGGCGCGCTGCGAGGCTATCGCGCGCAGCGCGACCTGCCGGACCGGGTCGGCACCTCGCGGCTGTCACCGCACCTGCACTTCGGCGAGATCGCGCCCTGGCGCATCGCCCATGCGCTGGAAGGGCTGCGCAGCGCCGGTACCGACGCCGACATCGACGGCTACCTGCGGCAACTGGGCTGGCGTGACTTCGCCTACCACCTGCTGCATCACTTTCCGGAGACCCCCACCGGCAACCTCAACCCGCGCTTCGACCGCTTTGCGTGGGCCACGCCCAGCGCCGGCCAGCTGCATGACTGGCAGCGCGGCAACACCGGTGTACCGATCGTGGATGCCGGCCTGCGCGAGCTGTGGCATACCGGCTACATGCACAACCGGGTGCGGATGATCGTCGCCAGCTACCTGTGCAAGCACCTGCGCGCGCACTGGCTGCATGGCGCACGCTGGTTCTGGGACACACTGGTCGATGCCGACCTGGCCAACAACACGATGGGCTGGCAGTGGGTGGCCGGTACCGGTGCGGATGCAGCGCCTTACTTCCGCGTGTTCAATCCGGTCACCCAGGCCGAAAAGTTCGATCCTCAGGCGCGCTACATCACCCGCTGGGTACCGGAACTGGCGGCGCTGCCGGTGAAGGCGCGCTTCGCGCCGTGGCAGCATCCGCAGTGGCTGGCCGAGCACGCGCCGGAGTATCCGCGCAGCCCTCTTGTGGATCTGGCCGCCGGCCGGGATGCAGCGCTCGCCGCCTACCGCCAGTCGGGAGCGGGGTAAAGCGCCGTCGCGGGGTTCCAGACAGCTAGCTGAACAAGGGCCTGTCGAGCGGCGTGTTCATCATCCCGGCATCGCGTCCTGCTGTTTATCCTCTGGGCGGCCCGCAAGCCGCCGGCCCGACCGGAAACCAAGGAGACCATCATGATCCGCAACACCACCCGCAATGTCGCACTGGCCCTGATGAGCGCGGCCGTCCTGTCGGCCTGCGCCACCGGCGGTTCCTACGTGCAGAGCGATCAGTACGGCAACCCGACCGAGCAGCAGAACCGGACCGGTCGCAACGCGCTGATCGGTACCGCCATTGGCGTGGCCGCCGGCCTGCTCAGCGGCGACAGTGCGACCGAGCGCCGCCAGCACGCGCTGATCGGTGCAGGCATCGGCGCGCTCAGTGGCGCGGCCGTGGGCCAGTACCAGGATCGCCAGGAACGCGCGCTGCGCGAGCGCACTGCCAACACCGGCATCGATGTGCAGCGCCAGGGCGACAACATCATGCTGAACCTGCCCGACGGCATCACCTTCGATTTCGGCAAGTCGGCACTGAAGCCGCAGTTCTACGGCGCGCTCAACGGCGTGGCCGGCACCCTGCGTGATTACAACCAGACCATGATCGAAGTGGTCGGCCATACCGACAGCATCGGCAGCGATGCGGTCAACAACCGCCTGTCCAAGGAGCGCGCCGATTCGGTCGCCCAGTACCTGATCGGGCAGGGCGTGCAGAGCGTGCGTATCGAAACGCTGGGCGCCGGCAAGGCGTACCCGATTGCCGACAACAGCACCGATGCCGGCCGTGCCAAGAACCGCCGTGTTGAAATCCGCGTGATTCCGCTGCAGCAGTAACGCGCGGCGCGTGCGTGCAGGTCCGGCGCAGCCGGAACGGGAATGCCGCCCTTGCAGGCGGCATTTTCGTTGGCGGCGATGCGCGGCGCCTAGCGCAGGAACGGCGGCCGGGTCATGCTGCGGCCGTCGGCCGCACCACGATCTCGTTCACGTCCACGTCGTCGGGCTGCTCGATGGCGAACCGCACCGCGCGCCCGATCGCATCCGGCTGCAGGGCGATGGCGCGATAGCCGACCATCATTTCGGCGGCGACCGGGTCGGTGATGCTGTCCGCAAGCTCGCTTTCCACCACGCCGGGGTGGATGCAGGTGACCCGCAGCTCGCGGTGCTCCTGGCGCAGGCCCTCCGAGATGGCGCGTACCGCGTGCTTGGTGGCGCAGTAGACCGCAGCGGTCGGTACGACCGACAGCGCGCCGATGGACGCGATGTTGATGATCTGTCCGCGGCCGCGTGCGCACATATGGGGCAACACGGCTGCGATCCCGTGCAGTACACCGCGGATGTTGACGTCGATCATCCGGTCCCATTCGTCCACCTTCAGCGATGCCATCGGCGACAGTGGCATCACACCGGCATTGTTGACGATCACATCGAGGGCGCCGAACTGCTCCAGGGCCGAAGCGGCGAACGCTTCGACCTGCGCGCGCTGTGTCACGTCCAGCGCATGCACGCGTACGTCGGCGCCGTGCTGGCGCAGTTCATCCGCCAGTGCCTGCAACCGTTCGAGGCGGCGCCCGCCCCGCACCAGGCGCGCGCCGGGCTGCGCCCGCGAGCGGGCGATGCCCGCGCCGTTGCCGCTGGAGGCACCCGTGATCACGATGGTTAGGGAATTGCTCATGGCAGGTCTACGGAAGGGCTAGG
>NZ_JBRRES010000061.1:0-14292 GCF_056760395.1 Stenotrophomonas sp. STEN009
CCCCCCCCCGCCCCCCCCCCCCCGCCCCCGCCGGCCGCCGCCCCCGCCCGCCCCGGGGCCCCCCCCGCCGCCCGCCCGCCCCCCCCCCCCCGCCCCCCGCCCCCCCCCCGCCCCCCCCCCCCCCCCCCCCCCCCCCCCCCCCGCAGGCGCTATCAATGCAGGGATGCACACGGGAGAGCAGGCAATGAGTACGCAGGTGCGCCACGGATGGTGGCGGGATCTATCGATGCCGGCGATCGTTGCCGGCTTCATCACCGTACTGGTGGGTTTCGCCAGTTCGGCGGTGATCGTGTTCCAGGCCGCGCAGGCGGTCGGTGCCGATCAGGCCCATATCGCATCCTGGATGTGGGCGCTGGGACTGGGCATGGGCGTGACCTGCATCGGGCTGTCACTTCGCTATCGGGTACCGGTGGTCACCGCGTGGTCGACGCCCGGTGCCGCGATGCTGGTGGTGGGCGCCGGCGGCGCTTCGCTCTCCGAGGCGACAGGCGCGTTCCTGCTTGCTGCGGCATTGGCAATGCTGGCCGGCTTCTCCGGCATCTTCGCCAGGCTCATGCAACGTGTGCCGATGGCGCTGGCGGCGGGCATGCTGGCCGGTGTGCTGTTGCGCTTCGGCCTGGATGTGTTCGTCGCAATGGACAGCCAGAGGGTACTTGCCCTGGCGATGTTCGCGACCTGGCTGGCTGGCCGGCGCCTGTTCCCGCGTTACGCCGTGATCGCGACCCTGCTGGTTGGCATCGCGGTCGCAGCCAGCCGCGGTCTGCTGCACGCGCAGCAGCTGCAGTTGCAGCTGGCGGTCCCGCAGTGGGTGACCCCCTCCCTGTCGTGGACTGCCGTGGCAGGCATCGCCCTGCCCCTGTTCGTGGTGACCATGGCCTCGCAGAACATTCCCGGCGTCGCCGTGATGCGCGCCTCCGGCTACGACGCCCCGGTATCGCCGCTGATCGGCTGGATCGGCGTGGTCAACACGGTACTGGCCCCCTTCGGTGCCTATGCGCTGAACCTGGCCGCGATCACCGCAGCCATCTGCATGGGCCGCGATGCCCATGAGGATCCTGCCCGGCGCTACACCGCGGCGATGGCGGCAGGTGTGTTCTACATCGTCATCGGCCTGTTCGGCGCCACCGTGGCCGCACTGTTCGCCGCGTTCCCGCGGGAGCTGGTGGCCTGCGTGGCTGGCATCGCACTGTTCGGCACCATCGGCAACAGCCTCGCCAGCGCACTGGCGGTGGAGCGCGACCGCGAGGCGGCACTGGTCACCTTCCTGGTCACTGCGTCGGGGATGTCGCTGGCCGGTATCGGTTCCGCCTTCTGGGGGCTGGTCGCTGGCGCGCTGTGCCTGCTGGTCCTGCGGCCACGTGAGCCCCGCAGCTAGGCGCCGCCGAAGAGGTCCAACGCCTGCAGTGCGACGCTGAACACGATGCCCAGGCCCAGGGCCAGCCGGCTGACGCCGCTGCGCCGGTCGATATAGGCCTCGACGCGTGCGCCGTCACCCGCGCCGGCGGCTTCGGCGCGGGCGATCACCGCCCTGCAGCGGCGCAGATACAGCGCATTGGCCGCCAGTGACACTGCGATCTTCAAGGCCAACGTCAACCCCCATATCGCCGCGTCGTCCATTCCGGCCAGCACGATGGCGGCACCCCCCACCATGCTGATCAGGACGTAGGCCACCGCCATGCCGTACATACGCCGGTACAGCAGCCACTTGAAGTCGAACAGGAACGCGGCCCAGTTCCAGGGACGCGGCCAGCCCGGCGGATCCCGACGCAGCCGCCACAACTCGGCATAGACAGCGAAGTTGTCGGCCACCACGCGGGCGAGCCGTGGATGACGGTCATAGACCGCCATTGCGGCGTCCAGGCTCGACGGCGCATCGCCGGCAACCGGCGCAGCGTAGGGATTGCCATCCGTGGCGGGATGTCCACTCACAGTGGCGAGCTGGACAAGGTCTGTACCAGCACGTGGCGACCGGCCGGTGCGATGGTGATCACGTCGGGCCCGGCATTGGCCGCTTCCAGGCAGACGTAATCGCGCCAGCCGTCGCCCACGTCGGCCATCTTCGCTGCCGCTTCCGCGCCAGGATTCCAGGCCACCAGCGAGCGGCTGCCTTCGGTACGGATCGTGATGCGACGCTTCAGCACCGGATCGCGCAGGACGTAGTGGCCACCTGCCCCGGTATAGATGCGGTCACTGCGACCCGGGTCGCGCGGATCGCGCAGGGACCACGGGCCCTGCTGGCGCCGCGCCTGTGCATAGTTCTCGAACTTGTCCAGATACTCCAGCCCGTCCACGCCATCGACTTCGACCTTGCTGGCATCGCCCACGCGGAAGTAGTTGTGCAGCGCCTGGGTGATCGTCACCGGCACGGTGCCGGGATTGTCGGTCACCAGCTGCTGCCGTAGTTCACGGCCGATGCGCACGGTCATGGCCAGGCGCAGAGCGAGGTTGTCCAATGCAGGGGGAGCCAATACGAGTTCGATGCTGCCGTCGTCCAGCCGGCGGGCCTCCTTCAGCTCCCACGGCAGGGTGCGCACGAAACCATGCGCGGGCACATCGTCGCCTTGCCCCTGTCGCCCGAAATACGGCCAGCACACCGGGCTGCCGCCGCGGATGGGGGTCGGCAATGCGGCACGGCGTGGCGAAAGCCACAGCAGATCGGGCTGCCCCTTGGGTACGAAGGAGAGCAGCTGGCCGCCGAACACACTGATGGCTGCGGTGGCCTGGGGGGTTTCCACCAGCCAGGCATCAAGCCCCTGGAACTGGCCACTGCGTACGCCCTGGATCTGTTGCACGTTGGATCGACTCCGTATGGCCGGCGACTGCACGGCACTGTAGTTGCTGGGAAGCGTGAAGCGGGTGGAGGCCACCGCAGGCGGCGCCGCGCTCTGCAGCGCGCGCAGGATGCGTTGGCCGGCTCGTCCATCGGCCGTGCTCCATCCCAGGCGGCGCTGTTCGGCCTGGATCGCCCGGCGGCTGGCTGTGCCGATCATGCCATCAGCGGTACCGATATCATGCCCCCGCGCCAGCAGCAGGGTCTGCAGCTGACGGCGCTCATCACGGCCCAGCCCGGGGTCATCGGTCGGCCAGGCGGTGGCCAGGCCGCTGCCGCCGCGCAGGCGATCAGCCAGCGTCGCGATCGCCAGCGCATAGCTTTCGGCGGCGTTGTAGCTGTAGATCGCATCGTAGTTGCGGAACACCAGCAGGGCCGGCCCCTTGATGCCGGCGGGCAGCAGCAGTGCCGCCCGCGCGCCGGCAGCCAGCCCCGCCGGAGCCAGCGCGCTGCCGTCCAGCGCTGTCACGCCCTGCGTACGCCATTCAGCCAGTGACCGGCGTTGGGTACGGCCGGCCAGGCTGGTATTGAAGCCGTCGGCAACACGCACCTCCATGCCCCACGGTTCTCCCGTGCGCCAGCCGGCGCGCTTGAGATAGTTGGCGGTAGACGCCAGTGCGTCGGGAATGCTGCCGACCAGGTCACGGCGACCGTCGCCATCGCCGTCGACGGCGATGCGTGCGTAGGTGCTGGGCATGAACTGCGTATGGCCGAACGCGCCGGCCCAGGACCCGGTCAGACCTTGAGCCTGCAGATCACCGCGATCGATCAGCGTGAGCAGGGCCAGCAGTTCGCCACGGAAGAACGCCTGCCGCCGGCCGGCGCAGGACAGCGTCGCCAGCGACTGCAGCAGCGGACGCTTGCCGAATACACGGCCATAGTCGCTCTCCACGCCCCAGACGGCGACGATGGTGACCGGATCGACGCCATACTGCGCGGCGATGCGATCAAGCAGGTCGCGGTGCTGCTGCAGCATGGCCCGTCCATCGTCGACGCGCTGGCGGTCCACCAGTGCAGCCAGGTAGTCCCAGATCGGGGTGGAGAATTCGGGCTGCGCATCCAGCAAGCCGAGCACGCTGGGATCAGGACGCAGGTCGGCGGTGATCGCACCGAAGCGGTCTGCGGCAATGCCCTGGGTAGCTGCCGTTGCCTGCAGCTGTGCCAGACACCGGGTGAACGCGGGATCGGGCGGGGTCAGGTCGGGCGCCGTTGACGGCGCGGCCAGTGCCGCGGCCAGGCCGAGTGCGGTCAGGGTGGGCATGGCGTCCTCCGTGTTGCCGGTGCTGACACCATACTAGAGGCTGAGCGACCGGCGATGCTGAAGCAGTGGCCGGCCGTTGGCCTCTCTAGAGCGTACGCAGCAGCCGCAGGCCGTAAGCTGGACTGTCAGCGTCCCAGCGCTGCGCAACCTGCAGGCCGGCCTGCCGCACCAGCGCATCAAAGCCATCATCGGTGTACTTGTGGCTGTACTCGACGCGGATCGCCTCACCGGCCTCGAAGTGGAAGGTGCGGCCATCGAGGTGGACGTCCTGTGCCCGCTGGCTGACCAGATCGGTCTCGATGCGCAGACGTTCGGTGCTGTAACGGGCACGGTGGCGGAAGCCGTCCAGATCGAAGTCGCTGCCCACCTCACGGTTGAGGCGGACGAGCAGGTTGAGGGTGAATGCCGCGGTGATGCCTTCGGCGTCGTTGTAGGCGGCTTCGATCAGCGCGGGGTCCTTGTGCAGGTCGATGCCGATCAGGGCCAGGCCGTGGTCACCCATGGTCTGACGCATGGCCCGCAGCAGGGCGAGGGCGTCCTCGCCGGCGAAGTTGCCGAGCGTGGACCCCGGGAAGAACAGCAGGCGCCGCGCGGGCTCGCGCTCCGGTGCGGGCACGTCCACCGGCCGGGTGAAATCAGCGCAGACCGGCAGCATTTCCACGTCGGGAAGCGCGGGAGCGAGGTGATCGATGCTCGACAGCAGCGCCGCCCGGGAGATCTCGATGGGGGTGTAGGCCACGGGATCCTGCAGCGCGGCCAGCAACAGCGCGGTCTTGCGACCACTGCCGCTGCCCAGCTCGACCACGTGCAGGCGCGGGCCCACCACGCGTGCGATATCCGGCAGCACCCGATTCAGCAGGGCCAGCTCGGTGCGCGTGGGGTAGTACTCCGGCGTGTGGGTGATCTGTTCGAACAGGCGTGATCCGCGCGCATCATAGAAGTACTTCGACGGCAGCTGGCGCGCAGTGCGCGACAGTCCGGCCAGTGTGTCGGCGAGGATCTGCTCGCGGCTGGGCGTCAGATCGGTCAGCGCCTGCAGCGCATCCTGTACGGTGCTCACGGCAGATCCCTCGCCAGGCGCAGGCCGGAGAACTGCCAGCGCGCAGGTGGCATGAAGAAGTTACGGTAGCTGGCGCGCACATGCCCGCGCGGGGTGACACAGCTGCCGCCGCGCAGGACCCACTGCCCGCACATGAACTTGCCGTTGTACTCACCCAGATTGCCGGCGAACGGACGGAATCCGGGGTACGCGCCATAGGCGCTGCCGGTCCATTCCCAGACGTCGCCGAACAGCTGCCGCAGTCCCCTGCCCTGTGCTGCAGCAGGATGCAGATGATCGTCCTCGGCGAAATGGCCGGCGATCGGCTGCGACGTCGCGGCGGCCTCCCACTCGAATTCGCTGGGCAGGCGCGCACCGGCCCAGCGGGCATACGCATCGGCTTCGTAGTAGCTGAGATGGCACACCGGCGCATGCGCGTCGAGGTCGCGCCAGCCGCCGAGCGTGTATTCGCGCTGGAGGGCATCATCCCAATAGAGTGGATGCTGCCAGTCCTCGCTTTCGCGCAGAGCCCAGCCCTCACTGAGCCACCAGCGCGGATCGCGGTAACCGCCGGCTTCGACGAAGTCCCGGTACTCCGCGTTGCAGACCGGTCGATCAGCCAGCATGTGGGCCGGCAACAGCACGCGATGCGGTGGCGATTCGTTGTCGAAGGCGAAGGCGGCGTGTTGTGGCCACGCCGGTGCGCCGACGGTGACGATGCGCTCGGGAGATTCGATCCAGCCCAGCGGACTGGCTACGCTGACGGCGGCGCGCAGGTCCTGGCGGTAGGGCGGATGCAGCGGATTGCACCAGAGCGCGTGCTTGATGTCGGTCAGCAGCAGCTCCTGGTGCTGCTGCTCGTGCTGCAGGCCCAGCTGGAGATGCTGCAGGGCTTCATCGTCAAGATCGCCATCGCGGAGACGCGTCAGCAGGTGTGCATCGACCTGCTGCCGGTAATCGAGTACCTGCTGCAGCGACGGGCGCGAGAGCAGGCCACGCTGCGGCCTGGCATGCGCCGGTCCAATGCTCTTGTAGTAGCTGTTGAACAGGTAGTCCCACGCGGGGTCACGTGCCGGTGCGCCGGATAGACCGGCCAGCACGAAGCGGTCGAAGAACCACGTGGTGTGCGCCAGATGCCATTTGCTCGGGCTGGCGTCCGCCATGCTCTGCAGCATGGCATCTTCGGCACTGAGCGGTTCGGCCAGCAGCACGCTGCGGGCGCGCGTCTGCGCATAGCGGTGGGCGAGTTCACGCTGCGGAGCAGCGACGGCGACGGTAGCGCTGTCCATGCAGCCAGCATCCAGCGGTGCGGGTGAGCGCAACGTCATGGCGTGACATCGCGTCGTTCACATCGATGCCGTCGCGTAACCGGTTCAGATCGCGTCGAGGTAGTACCAGCGTCCGTCGATGCGCTCGAACCGGCTGCGCTCGTTCATTTTCACCGCACTGCCGCCGCCCACCCGGTAGCGGGCGGTGAATCGCACTTCGGCATGGTCGGGCCCATTCACCTGGTGCTCGTGGACGGTCAGGCCAAGCCAGTGCGTCCGCTGGCCGGGCGCCTCGTCCAGTGACAGTTCGGCGGGACGGGTGGCCGGATGCCAGGTGGCCCGCAGGTAGTCGGCCAGACCACGTACGTACGCGCTGTAGCGCGAGCGCATCAGGCGCTCGGCGTCCGGTGCGGGCTCGCCGGCATGGAAGCGGCCGCAGCAGTCGGCGTAGTCCGTGGCGAGGCCACAGGGGCAGGAATCGGCAGGGTTTCGGCTCATGAGGGTATTGTCGCTCGAGTCACGTCGGGCATCCATCGGCGATAGGCGTATGCTGTCGCGCCCCCACATTGAATGATCCCCGTGCTGGAACTGGTTCCCCCCGAGTTGTGGTGGCTGGTGGTGATCGCCTTCATTGCCGGCCTGGTCGATGCTGCCGTGGGTGGAGGGGGACTGGTACAGCTGCCCGGCCTGTTCACCGTGCTGCCCCAGCAGACGCCGGCGATGCTGTTCGGTACCAACAAGTTCAGTTCGATGTTCGGCACGGCGGCGGCGGCGTGGCGCTATGCACGCAACGTGCGGTTCCCCTGGAAGCCGGTACTGTTCGCCGCGGGCACGGCATTCGTGTTCTCGTTCGCCGGGGCTACGGCGGTGAGCCTGCTGCCCAAGGATGCCGTGCGGCCGCTGGTGCTGGTGCTGCTGGTGGCGATGCTGGCCTACACCCTGTGGAAGAAGGATTTCGGCGCGCTGCACCGGCCGCAGGAGATCGGCCGGCGCGAACTGACCATCGCGCTGGTGATCGGCGCTGCGATCGGCTTCTACGATGGATTCTTCGGGCCAGGCACCGGCAGCTTCCTGATCTTCCTGTTCGTGCGCTTCTTCGGCCTGGACTTCCTGCGTGCGTCGGCCGCATCGAAGGTCGTGAACCTGGCGACGAACATGGCGGCAATCTCGTTCTTCGTGCCGACCGGCAACATCCTGTGGTTGTTCGCGCTGCCGATGGCCACGGCCAACATCATCGGTTCGGTGGTCGGCACGCGGCTGGCACTGAAAGGCGGCACGCCGTTCATCCGCAAACTGTTCGTGGGCCTGGTGGTGGTGCTGATCGCGCGGATGGCGTGGGATACGTTCCGCGGTTCGTGAGGGACGTTATGAAATGGTAGGTGCCAACCTTGGTTGGCACGTTGTTTCAGGTCGCGAAGAGCAGCCGAGCATGGCTCGGCTCTACAGGTGGATTGCCCGAGGCGGTCAGGCTTCGGCTTCCTCCGGTTCATTGGCCTGCTGGCGGCTGCGCTCGGGCAGCTTCAGGCGCCTTCCTTCTTCGTCGTACTCGATCAGCAGCACGCCCGAATCGTGGCGGCCGCTGATCTCGACGAAGCAGGCACCACCGATGAAGGGCTCCAGGGTCATCACCGACTTCAGCGGCGTGGCGACCACCATCTGGAAACCGAAGTTGTCGAAGATGTTCATCGCCAGCGCGGTGAACTCGTTGTCGGCCTTGTCGAAGGCCTCGTCGAGCACGACCGCCGCGTAACTGGGCAGCTGGCTGTCAGCGCCGCCGAGCTGGTAACGCAGCGCTGCGGCCAGGCAGGTGGTGGCGAGCTTCTGCCGCTGGCCACCGGACTTGCCGGCGCCGCTGCGGTAGATCTCGACCTGCTGGCGCGTTTCCGCATCGAGTTCGACGCCGATGAACTCCACGTGCATGCGCACGTCCAAAACCAGCTCGCGCCAGCGCTTGTCCTCACCTTCCTGCGAACCCAGGCGGTTGACCAGCTGGCGCAGCACGGTGAACTGTGACTCCGCCAGTTCACGCTGCTCGGTCTGCTGCTGCGACAGCACTTCGCGCAGCTGCAGCTGGAACTCCAGCACTTCCGGCAGCCGGCGGTCGCTCAATTCGATGGTCAGCAGGGTGCCCCGGTTGAACGGCACCTGCTCCAGGCTGGCGTTGACTTCGTCCAGGCGCTGGCCGATCGACTTGCGGGCCTCGGCGCTGTGGCGCTGCAGGGCCAGCAGGTTGTTCTTGCTCTGGTTCTGCAGCAGATCGAAGAAGCGTTCCTCATGCTGCGGCAGGCCATCGCGTTCGAGACGGTCGAGGCGGGCGAGGAAGTCCTCGGCCGACGCCACCGATGCGGTGAAGTCGCCGGATTCTTCCGGCCACTGCTGGATGAAGCGGCGGAAGCAGCCGACCAGCTGGTTTTCGATACGGTTGAGGTCCTGCTGCGAGGACGACAACTGTTCGTTCAGCGCGTTGCTGACCTGGCGCATGTGCGCTTCCAGCGTTTCCAGGCTGAGCGGGCCCTGTTGCTGCAATCGCTCTGCCAGGCCGCTCTCCTGCGCTTCGGCCAGCGTTGGCAGCACCAGCGCGCGGCTCTGCTGGCGCGCGCGGTCGAGGCGGTCACGTTCCCGGACCAGCTGGCCGCGCTCGACACGGACATCCTCATAGGTGCGGCGGGCCTGCTCGATGTCGGCGCGCACGGCGTCGATCTGCTGTGCCAGCCTGGCTAGGTCGGCATTGCCTTCGCGCAGGTCGCGCAGGCTGGCTTCGATGTCGGTCAGGCGCTGCTGGGGCGCGGCGACGTCGATCTCGTTCCATTGGATACCCGCGAGCTCGTGGCAGGCCAGGCGGCGCTCGTTGTCACGATCGCGCTGGCCACGCAGGCTCGCGATATCGGTCTCGCAGCTGGCGATGCGCTTGGCCAGTTCCTGCGCCTCGCGTTCGAACGCACCGACCTTGTCGTGATTGTTGAAACCGAGAATCCAGCGACGGCGGTCGCCCACAGCACTGCGGTCGTCCTTCTCGAAGCGGTCGCCCGGATGCTTGACCTGGCCTTCGCGGGTGATGCCGCGGTCGACGTTGCGCAGCTGTCTGGCATCCACGCATTCGTAGTCGAATCGCTTGCCCAGCTCACGCCGCAGCCAGCTCTCGAACACGTGGTCGCGCAGCTCCAGCTTGTGCAGCAGCGACTTCGCCGATGGTTCGCGGGCGAACGCCTCGTCGTTGCGGCGCACGCGGTAGTAGGTGAAGCGCATGCCGAGGTGGGTGCGGTTCACCCAGTCGGCAACCGCGTTGTAGTGCTTGTCGTCAACCAGCAGCGACAGCGCGAAGCCACCCAGCACGCGTTCGATCGCACCCTGCCAGCCCTGTTCCTCGGAGCGGACCTGGATCAGCTCGCCGACGAACGGCAACGCCACTTCGGAAATGCCGGTCTCTTCCGCCAACCGTGCACGCAGCTTCTGCATCGGCGCCGGAATGTTGGAGGGCGTGCGCTGCATCGCGTCAAGTTCGAGGCGTACTTCAGCGAAGCGACGCTCGTCATCGCGCTTGCCACCGAGGCGCTCGCTGATGGCATCGTCCAGCGAGGCCGAAGCGCGCTGGCGATCCTGCAGTTCGTTCTGCGCACGCTCGACCAGTTCGGCGAAGCCATGGGCATCGTCGGGCAGTTCGGCCTGCAGTTTCCGTGCGGCTTCCTGCGCCTGGTCGCGCTTGGCCTTGCGGCGATCGCGCTCGGCTTCGGCGCGGCCCTGCTCGCGCTCCAGCTCTTCGATGCGCTCGCCGCCCTGCTGACGCCGCTGCAGTTCCAGCTCGGCCAGGCGTTCGCTGTGGTTGTCCAGCGCAGCGCGGCGCTGCGCCTCTTCCCCCAGCAGGCCACGGTCACGCACGTCCATCTCGCGCAGGCGCGCTTCGATCAGCGCCTGGCGGCGGCTCTCGCGGAAACTGTCGACGCCCAGCTTGAGTGCCTCGTCGTCACCGCGCTGCCGGTGCATTTCCTTCAGATCGGCGTAATAGGCGCGCGCCGGCAACAGCGTCTCCACCTGGCGACGGGCGGTGACGACCGCCTGATGGGCCCCGTCAAGCTCGGCGAAATCACTCACCAGGCGCTCGGCGGCGTCGAACGTCTTCGGCGTGTCGAGCATGAAGTCGCGCAGGAAGACGTTGAGATCACCCAGGTTCTTCGCTGATTGCGTCTTGTGCAGCAGGCGCAGCGCCATCTCGTTGTCGATGCCGAGCAGGTCGCGGAAGCGCTCGGCATAGCCGGAGAAGGTGTCGAAGTGGTGGACGTCGGCCAGCTTCTGCTTGAGCTTGCGCAGGTCCAGATCGAAGCCGCCCAGATCCTTGGCGATGTCGAACGGACGCTCGGCGATCATGTAGTGCTTGCGCACGTCGCCGGCCGAGGTGCCGTTGCCGGAGATCCACAACAGGCGCACCAGGCTGACCACGCGGCCGTCGCCGGCCCGGTACTCCAGCACCAGTGCGGTCCAGGTCGCACCCTTGCGCAGGTACTGCGTGGCAATCTCGCCGGTGCCACTGTCCTGTTGGTCGGCCCACGCGCCGCGCACGTAGGACACCAGGTTGCGGTCGCGGCCACTGCGCTCGGCTTCGCGTGCGGCCGCGTTGAAGTCGACGATGGCCGGCGGCGTCAGCAGCGCGGACATGGCATCGAGCAGGGTCGACTTGCCCGAGCCGGAACGGCCGACGAACAGGAAGCCACGCTCGGCGATCGGTACTTCGGTCAGGCCGTTGAAGGTGCCCCAGTTGTGCACCTGCAGGCGGCGCATGCGGAACTGCTGCAGGCGCGGGTCCGGCAGGCCTTCATTGAACAGGGCGGGGGTGTGCTTGGAAATGGCCATGCGGTGTTCGGGTCTCTCAGGCTTCGGCGGCCGGGGTTTCGCGCAGCTGGCGGTACACCGCCGAAAGCTGGGACACGTCTTCGGCGGAGAACAGCAGCTTCAGCGCCGGCGAGACTTCGTGGCGGTCGTCCTGGCCGCTCAGGCGGGTCAGGATGTGGTTGTCCTTCATCTTCTGCACGGCCGATGCAACGCGGCGGTTGAAGCCGGCGCGGTCGGTGGACAGGTTCTTCTCGTAGATGGCCAGTGCTTCGGCCATCTCGGCGTCGGCGACCACCGCGCGGTTGCCGCGCGCGTCGGCCTCAGCCAGCTGCTGGCGCAGGAACAACAACAGCACCGAGTCGATGAAGGTCAGCGGCGAGGTCCGCAGCAGTACCGGTGCATCGACGTCTTCGGTGTCGGCCTGGCGGGTGAATGCCACACCGCTTTCGCGGTCGAGCACCAGTTCCAGGAACAGGTCGGACAGCGCTGAACGGATGCCCGCCTCGCTGCGCACCAGTGCCGGCCACAGCTTGGCGTGGCGCAGCTGGTCGATGCTGGGACCGATCAGCAGCTGGCACAGCGCGCGCCGGGCATCCAGCGGCAGGCGGCCGGTATCACCCAGGTAGTACACGCTGTTGCCGCGCCGTGGCTGCGCTTCGAGCATCGCCGGCTCGGCCTCGTAGGCGTCCTCGGCCTGGTCGGCAGACGGTGCTTCGATGGGGTCTTCATGCCAGCTCATGGCGTCTCTCCTGGGTGAACCAAACCAGCGGGATGCGTGCGCGGCGCAGTTGGCCGTCGCCGCCACGCCATTCGGCGAGCTCCTGTTCGCCAGCGACCACGCTGCCGAAGCGCGTGCCCAGCGACAGGTAGCCGATGACGCTGCCCAGGCCCTGCGGCGCTTCGCGCTGCGACAGCGCCTGGGCGATGCTGAGCCGCGGCTGTGCATCGAGCAGGTCGTGCAGGTCGCGGCGCAGGGTGCGGAAATCGATTTCGGACGAGGCCACCAGATCACCGACGCTCTCCAGGCTGATGCTGGCCGCGTCGTTGTACTCGACATTGCCATCGACCTGGGCGCTGCGGGGGTCGTGCAGCTTCCACTGCGACCACGAACGCAGCCGGCTGGTCGTCAACTGCAGGTCACGACCGATCGTGCGCTGGGCCGGGAACTCGTCGCGCAGGGCCAGCGCTTCGGACTGGGCCTGCTTCAGCAGCTGATTGAGGCGACGCTGTTCAAGATAGCCGCGGCTCTGCACGAAGCCACGCAGGCTGCGCGCGAAATTCTGCAGGACATCGTGTACCTGGCCGCCGCGTTCAAGCATGGTGCTGGTGAAGCTGCGCAGGAAGTTGCGCTCGTTGCGATCCAGGCGGCGTGCAAAGCCGCGTGCCAGCACGGCTTCCAGCGCGGCATCGAGCTGCGCGCTCTGCTCGGCATCATTGAGCAGGCGCCAGAATGCCTGGAAGCTGCGGCCGGCATCGCTTTCGCCGATCACGTCCACGCCCTCGAACAGCTGCGACAGCACATCGCCACGTTCGCCTTCGTCATCGATGATGCGCTCGCGGAACTCGCGGTTGAGCTGCTCGAAGCCGTCGCGCACCCGGCGGAAGTCTTCGGTCAGCTCGTCGGCGAGACCGATGATCTGGCGGGCGCGCTCCAGTGCACGCTTGCCGTCCAGGGCGACCACACGACCGGCGCTGACCCGCGCGATCTCGGCGTCGATGCGGTCGCGCTCGTCGCGCAGCGCAGACAGGCGTGCGTCGGGGTCGGATTCGGTCTGTGCAGCCAGCTGCGAGAGCTGTTCGATGACCAGTGCCAGGCGGCTCTCGGTGGCAGCCACGCGCGCCTGCTCGAGGCTGTCGGCGAAGCGGATCGCCTGCAGGGCCTGGGTCGACAGTTCGTACTGCTCCTGGTCGGCACCCTCGGGCAACCGCCGCTCCAGCCAGCCCTGGGACAGCCAGTGTGCGATGTAGGCCTGCGCCGTGCGCGGCAGGTCACGGGCCAGTTCGTCCCCATTGAGCTGGTCCAGCGCGCGCTGCAGGCGCTCGTTGAGCACCGAGGACGGCAAGGTGCGTTCGCCGTCCATCAGCAGGCTCTGCAGCAGACCGATGATTTCGGGCGCGTGGTCGGCGGCAAGCAGCTTCCATTGGGGCTGTTCGCGCAGGTGGCGGTAGCGGGAGATGCGTTCGCGATGCTTCATGCAGCGAGAGGATTGGGAAAGACAGGCGGCTGCGGGCAGCCACGCACGGCCGTCGCGGGGACAGCCGTGGGCAGGCCGGCCACCATGGGCCGGCGATACGCGGAGAAGCGGCTCAGCGCTTGCCGCCCACTTCGATGAAGCGCAGGAACTCGGCGCGGGTGCGCGCATCGTCGCGGAAGCTGCCGAGCATCTTGGAGGTGACCATGCTGACCCCACGCTTGTGGATGCCGCGGGTGGTCATGCACTCGTGGGCTCCTTCGACGACCACGCCGACGCCGATCGGCTGCAGCACATCCTGGATGCACTGGGCGAT
This sequence comes from Stenotrophomonas sp. STEN009, assembly GCF_056760395.1. Taxonomy (NCBI): domain Bacteria; kingdom Pseudomonadati; phylum Pseudomonadota; class Gammaproteobacteria; order Lysobacterales; family Lysobacteraceae; genus Stenotrophomonas; species Stenotrophomonas sp. STEN009. The sequence goes on from NZ_JBRRES010000061.1 coordinate 13,731, forward strand.
CTGCGCGGTCATCTTTTCCTGCACCTGGAAACGGCGGGCATAGGCCTCGACGACGCGCGCCAGCTTGCTGATGCCCACCACCTTGCCGGCCGGCAGGTAGCCGACATGCACGCGGCCGATGATCGGCGCCATGTGGTGCTCGCAGTGGCTCTCGTACTCGATGTCACGCAGGACGATCAGTTCGTCGTAACCGGCGACTTCCTCGAAGGTCCGCTCCATGTAGGCGCGCGGGTCATCGCGGTAACCGCTGAACCAGTCGCCGTAGGCTTCGGCGACGCGGCGGGGGGTGTCCAGAAGGCCTTCGCGGGACGGGTCCTCTCCGGCCCAGCGCAGCAGGGTGCGCACGGCCTCCTCGGCCTGGTCCTGGGTCACGTCGCCCTGCGGGGCGGCCTTTTCGTTGTTCTTGCTCATTGCGTACAGCGTCCCGAACGGGGGGCGAGCATCGTACCTGACCGGGGGGGGGGTCGTCCCGTGGGGATGGTTAATCGGGGGTTATTCCGGCGCCGCGTGGCTGCTGAGCGAGAGGGGGAAGGGGCAGGCCGGGCAGGACACGCCGCAAGAA
>NZ_JBRRES010000062.1:0-12364 GCF_056760395.1 Stenotrophomonas sp. STEN009
GGGTGCAGGCCCAACTGACGGCCTACGGCGGGCCCTGCCCGAACCGGGCCCCGCGGGCTGCGCGGGCGGCCCCGATCCGGCGTCCCGGCCCCGCGCCGGGCATCGCCGGCGCCCCGTGTCCACCGTTCAACCGATCTCGCGGATCACGGCACCCTTGGCGTCACGCAGCAGCGTCGGCACCACCTCGACCTGCAGCTGGCCGCCCAGCGGGTAGATCCCGCGCTCGGCACGCACGTCCTGCCACGCCTGGACCCCCTGTGCATCCAATGCCCAGCGCGCGCTGTCGGCATCGACGTCGTTGGCGCCGCCGCCCGCAGCGGGGGTGAACTCCCATTGGCGCTCACGGCTGACCAGCACCAGCGATGCGCCATGGTGCAGGCGCAGCGGCAGCAGCTCGCGCACGCTCGGCACCTGGCCGGCGCCAAGCACCAGCGTGGTCACGCCCGAGACCTGTCGCCAGTCCAGCGTTTCAATGAACAACATGCCGGTGCTGGAGCCCTCCCGCGCACTGCCCGCCTGCACCTGCGCCGCCAGTGCCGGATCATCCAGCAGGTCGCCCCGATGCAGGTCGGTGATCCACAGGGGCATCGCCGGCTCCAGCACGTGCAGCACCCCGCGGGTCGACCAGCGTTTCACTGCAGCCATTTCCCCATCCGTCAGCCCGACCAGCTGCAGGAACTGCAGGCGGCCGTTGGCCGTCTCGCGCGCCGGCAACTGCGGGTCGGCGATAAAAGCCAGATGGCGCAGGCGGGTGTCGGACTCGAGGGCAATCGGGCCGTTTGCGTCAAGGTGGTGGCCGTCCTCGAACACGTTGCCGCTGCCGAACACGTAGCGCGCCAGGTTCTGCAGCAGGTTCATCGGCCATGTCGGCGGTGCCTGTTCGGCGTGCACGCCCTCGCCTGCTGCCAGACGGAAGGTCAGCTCGAATCCGTAGCCACTTGCTTCGGCGTCACTGCTCTCCTTGGCGTACAGCTCGGACAGGCCATAGGTGATGTAGTGCCAGTGCGGTACCGGCGCCTCCGCGCGGTAGACACTGATGCCATCGAGGGGATCCTGGCCGCCCAGCGTGTACGGCAATGCCGTTCCGAAATGCAGGGGCTCCTGGCCCGCGTACAGCGGCGCCAACGCCGCATTGATCGCGTCCCAGCCCGGGGTGTCGGTGTCGTCGTGGTCGTCCTGCACGAGAGGCTCCTGATGGGAATGAAACCATCCACTCTACGCGCTGCGTCAGGCCTGCACGACTCCGCGATCGCCGGCTGCCAGCGATGCCTGCGTTTCCTGCCACCAGCGCTGTGCCAGTGCCGGGCTGCGTGCCTTGCCTACCGCCGCCAGCAGTTCCGGGCACAGGCGCTCCAGGGCCGAGGCATCGGTGCAGCGCTCGATCTTCAACTGCATGAAGTAGCCCTTCAGCCCGAGGTGGCGCCGCACGGCTTCGCTCATCGCCTCGTACAGCTGCTGATACAGCGCCGGGTCCTGTTCGCGACCATTGCTGAGGCCAGCGACCGGCACCGCATCGGCGCTGCCCCCCACCACTTCGATCAGCTCCATCGCGGCCAGCTGTTCCAGCGCATCGGGTGGCGCCCGCAGTCCTTCGAGCAGACTGCGCAGTTCGGTGTCATCGCGGCGACCATCGACCATCAGCAGGATCGAGCGCAGCGCGGCCGGCAGGCGCCGCGCACGATCCTCGATTTCCTGGCGGCCAGCGGCCGTCTTGGCGTGCAGCAGTGCCATAGCTCCCCCGTTCCATGATGCGCATGCCTGCGCGCCCTGACGGACGCGCTCCCCGGCATCGAGCTTAACGCACCGCTGGTACGGTGAACGCTGCGGTGCAGCACCGCTGCATCCCTTGCCTCGGCCCGCTGCACGCGGCCCCGGCAATACAGGACCGGTCTAGCGTCCCAGCGCGCGGCGGATCTCCTCCAGGGCGGCCGGGTCATCCAGGGTCGACAGATCGCCGGGATCGCGCTGCTCGGCCAGCGCCTGCAGCGAGCGCCGCAGCAGTTTGCCCGAGCGCGTCTTCGGCAACGCGTTGACCACGTGCACGTGCGCCGGCCGTGCAACCGCCCCCAGCGACGTGGTCACCGTTGCCATCATTTCCGCCACCACCGGTGCAGGGTCTTCCCCCCCCAACCCCTGCTTGAGGGTGACGAAGACCAGCGGTACCTGTCCCTTCAGTTCATCCTTCACGCCGATCACCGCGGCCTCCGCCACACGCGGGTGGCTGGAAATGGCTTCCTCGATCTCACGTGTCCCCAGGCGATGCCCGGCGACGTTGATGACATCGTCGGTACGGCCGAGGATGAAGGTGTAGCCGTCATCGTCGCGGATCGCCCAGTCCAGCGAGCTGTACAGCAGCTCCTTGAAATGGCTGAAGTAGCTCTGCAGGAAGCGGCTGTCGTCGTTCCACACCGTGCTCATGCAGCCCGGCGGCAATGGCGGGGTGACCACCAGGACTCCCTTCTGCCCGGGTGCGACTTCTTCGCCGGTGTTCTCGTCGATCACCTTCATGCGGTAACCGAGGTTGGGGAAGCCCGGCGAACCAAAGCGCACCGGCTTCATCTCCAGGCCCGGCAACAGGGTCAAGGCCGGCCAGCCGGTTTCAGTCTGCCAGTAGTTGTCGATGATCGGTTTGCCCAGCGCTTCATTGATCCAGTGCGCGGTCGGCTCATCCAGCGGTTCGCCGGCCAGGAACAGGTACTTCAACGCGCGCAGGTCGTGGCGATGGATGAAATCCGCGTCGTGCTTCTTCAGCACGCGGATCGCGGTGGGAGAGGAGAACATCGTGCGCACGTTGTACTGCTCGCACAGGGCCCACCAGATGCCCGGATCCGGATGGGTGGGCAGGCCTTCGTACAGCAGCGATGTGCAACCGCCGATCAGCGGGCCATACACGTTGTAGGAATGTCCCACGGCCCAGCCGACATCGGAGGTGGAGAACATCACCTGCCCCGGCTTGCAGTCGAAGACGGTCTCCATCGACTGTGCCATCGCCACCGCGTATCCGCCCACATCACGCTGCACGCCCTTGGGCTTGCCGGTGGTGCCGGAGGTATACAGCAGATAGCTCGGCTCGCTCGCTTCCAGCCACTGCACCGGAACATCGACGGCACCGACTTCCGCGCGCAGCGTCGCGTACTCGACGTCGCGGCCCTCGATGCGCGGCTCGGCCGGATCCAGCCCGCGCGAGACGATCAGCACGTGCGGCGGTGGATGCCCGGCTTCCGCACAGGCGGCGTCCACCATCGGCTTGTAGGGAATGAGCTTGCCTCCGCGCATGCCGGCATCGGCCGCGATCAGCAGCTTGGGTCTGGCATCGTCGATGCGCAGGGCAAGGTTGTGCGCGGCGAAACCACCGAACACCACCGAGTGCACGGCCCCGATGCGCGCGCAGGCCAGCATCGCGAACACGGCTTCGGCCATGTTCGGCATGTAGATGACCACGCGGTCGCCATGGCCGACGCCCAGGCGCAGGAGCACGGCAGCGAAGTCGTTCACTTCTCGGTACAGCTGCCGGTAGGTGATCTCGCGGGTGCTGTTGGTTTCGGTGGAAATGGCCACCAGCGCGAGCTGGTCGGGCCGAGTGTCCAGATGGCGATCGACCGCGTTGTAACAGAGGTTGGTTTCGCCGCCCACATACCAGCGCCGGAACGGCGGGTTGCTGTAGTCGAGCACCTGTTGCGGCGGCTTGTGCCAATGGATGCGCTTGGCTTCCTCGCCCCAGAACGCCTCCGGCTCGTCGATCGAGCGGCGGTAGGTTTCCTCGTAGTTCATGACGCAGCCCTCCCAGACGAAGTCATGGGTTCGAGCATAGTGCCGCGTTGCCGCGCGTTCCGCCCTACCTTGGTAGGGGGGTGGGTTTTCCATGCAGGGCTGCCGCCCTGCACCTGCAGAGGCAACGTCAACAGCTGGACTATTGAGGGATGGCGGGGGGGGGGGGGGGGGGGGGGGGGGGGGGGGCGGGCGCCCACGCGCGGGGGGGGGGGGGGGGGGGCGCGGCGCGGGGCGCCGCGCCCTGCCTCCCCCCCCCCCCCCCCCCCCACCCCCCCGCCTTCGACAGTTTCCTGCGATCTGTCGGAACGATCCGACCCACCATCTATTCCGATATCTGACAGATTTCATCCACGCTCGGCGTGGATCCATCAGATCGCGGCATTCTGTCGAAGGTGGGGGGGGGGGGGGGGGGTGGGTCGGGTTGGGGTGCGGGTCTGTGGCGCGCCCCCCCCCCCCCCCCCCCCCCCCCCCCCCCCCCCGCCACCCCACGGACAGCGCGCTTTTGACGTTGAATCTGACGTTGCCCTGGCTCGTAGCAGGTGCAGGGCGCAGCCCTGCCGCCCCCCTTGCCCTGCTAGAACGGAGTGGCGGACTCGAACGCCAGCGCGTCGCCCGTCACCGGGTGGGTGAAGTGCAGGCTGCGCGCATGCAGATGCACGCGCTGCGCCGGTGCGGCGCCATACAGCACATCGCCGACGATCGGATGACCCAGGCTGGCCATGTGCAGGCGCAACTGATGGCTGCGCCCGGTCACCGGCTCCAGCGCCACGCGCGTGCGCTGCGCTTCAACATCGCGGGCCAGCACGCGCCAGCGCGTCAGCGCCGGCTTGCCGTGTTCATGGTCGACCTTCTGTTTCGGCCGGTTCGGCCAGTCCACGATCAGCGGCAGATCCACCTCACCGGCATCACCTTCGATCACACCCTGCACGACGGCTTCGTAACACTTGCCCACCCTGCGCTGCTCGAACTGCATCGACAACGCGGCCTGCGTCGTCTTGCCCCGTGCATGCAGCAGCAGACCGGAGGTGACCTGGTCCAGCCGATGCACGGTCAGCGCGTCCGGGTACAGCACCTGCAGGCGGGCCACCACGCAGTCCTGGTTCTCCGCGCTACGGCCAGGCACGGACAGCAGGCCAGCGGGCTTTTCCACCACCAGCAGCGCGTCATCGATGTAATGCAGGTGGATCATGCGGTTCTGCGGAACTCCATATGAAAACGGGGAAGCCGAAGCTTCCCCGTTTCTGTCAGCTGCGTGCCGGCCAGACCGGCACCCGCGGCATCAGCCCAGCAGGTGGGCAACGCCGGCGCGTTCTTCTTCCAGCTCGGCCAGGGTCTTGTCGATGTACTTCTGGCTGAAGTCGTCGATCGGCAGATCCTTGACCAGGGTGTACTTGCCGTTCTCGGTGGTCACGGCGAAGCCGAAGATCACGCCTTCCGGGATGCCGTAGGAACCATCGGACGGCACGCCCATGGTGACCCACTTGCCGTTGCTGCCCAGCACCCAGTCACGCACGTGGTCGATCGCGGCATTGGCCGCCGAAGCCGCCGAGGACGAGCCACGGGCTTCGATGATCGCCGCGCCCCGCTTGCCGACGGTCGGAATGAAGGTGTTGGCATTCCACTCCTGGTCGTTGATCGCATCGGCGATCGAAGCACCATCGGCGGTGGCGAAACGGTAGTCCGGGTACATGGTCGGGCTGTGGTTGCCCCACACCACCAGCTTTTCCATGCCACCGACCGGCTTGCCGAGCTTGGCCGACAGCTGGCTCAGGGCACGGTTGTGGTCCAGGCGCAGCATGGCGGTGAAGTTTTCCGGCTTCAGGTCCGGTGCCGACTTCATGGCGATGTAGGCGTTGGTGTTGGCCGGGTTGCCGACCACCAGCACCTTCACGTCACGGCTGGCGACCTTGTTCAGCGCCGCGCCCTGCGCGGTGAAGATCTTGGCGTTTTCCAGCAGCAGGTCCTTGCGCTCCATGCCCGGGCCGCGCGGACGCGCGCCGACCAGCAGGGCGATGTCGGCATCCTTGAACGCCACTTCAGCGTCGTCGGTGCCGACCATGCCGGCCAGCAGCGGGAAGGCGCAGTCTTCCAGTTCCATCATCACGCCCTTCAGGGCGGCCTGGGCCTTGTCCACCGGCAGCTCCAGCAGCTGCAGGATGACCGGCTGGTCCTTGCCCAGCATTTCGCCGGAGGCGATGCGGAACAGCAGGGCATAACCGATCTGGCCGGCGGCGCCGGTCACGGCAACACGAACGGGTGCTTTCATGGGGGTTTCCTCTTGCTTGCAAGCGTTTGATGGGACGCCGCGGGCGTGGCCCGGCGGGCCTGGCAGGCGGCGGAGAACAGGGAAACGGCCACCCGTGGGTGGCCGTCTCGGAAGGGGGTCAGGCGGCGAGGATCTTGTTCCACTCGGCCACGCGGTCGGCCTGTGCGGCCAGCGCGGCGTCGACGTCGCCTTCCAGGGTGATCGAATGGATCACGTCGCCCTGCTTGACCGAATCGACGATGGCCTGGCCTTCCAGAACCTTGCCGAACACGGTGTGGCGGCCGTCCAGCCAATCGGTCTTGATGTGGGTGATGAAGAACTGGCTGCCATTGGTGTTCGGGCCGGCATTGGCCATCGACAGCGAGCCGACCTCATGCTTCACGCCGTTCTTCTCGTCTTCGAACTTGTAGCCCGGGCCACCGGTACCACGGCCCTGCGGGCAACCGCCCTGGATCATGAAGTCGGCGATCACGCGGTGGAAGATCAGGCCGTCATAGAAGCCGTGCTTGACCAGGTTCACGAAGTTGGCAACGGTCAGCGGCGCCTTGTCAGCGAACAGCTCGACCTTGATCGGGCCCTGGGTGGTGTCGAAAGTGGCGATGAGGGACATGAAGATCCTTGTTGCAAAGGGAAAGGCGTCTAGCCACCTAGTTTACACCCGGCTCGTGGCGGCGGCGGCTTCGACCATCGGCGCAGGGCGACGCTTCAGGCTTTGGAGGGTCGCCGCCGGCGGGGCCCCGACGGCCAGCTGAATGGGGCTCCCGGGCGAGCCGGAATCCAGCTTTTCGCGAATCGTCAAGTTCGACGTATAATGTTGGACTTCTTTTTCCAAATCCGGCGCCGACTGGCCCCCTTTCGTATGTCCATCGAAAATCTTCGCAACATCGCCATCGTCGCCCACGTCGACCATGGCAAGACCACCCTGGTCGACCAGCTGCTGAAGCAGTCCGGCACCCTGTCCGAGCGTACCGTCCTCGCCGAGCGCGTGATGGACAGCAACGACCAGGAAAAGGAACGCGGCATCACCATCCTGGCCAAGAACACGGCCATCACCTGGGAAGACAAGAAGACCGGCATCAAGAACCGGATCAACATCGTCGACACCCCCGGCCACGCCGACTTCGGCGGTGAGGTCGAGCGCGTGCTGTCGATGGTCGACACCGTGCTGATCCTGGTCGACGCGATGGACGGCCCGATGCCGCAGACCCGCTTCGTCACCCAGAAGGCCTTCGCGATGGGCTTCAAGCCGATCGTGGTGGTCAACAAGATCGACCGTCCGGGCGCGCGTCCGGACTGGGTGATCGACCAGGTGTTCGATCTGTTCGACAAGCTCGGCGCGACCAACGAGCAGCTGGACTTCCCGATCGTCTACGCGTCGGCCCTGAACGGCTATGCCGGCCTGGAAGACACCGTCCGCGATGGCGACATGACCCCGCTCTACGAAGCGATCATGAAGCACGCGCCGAAGCCCGAAGTGGATCCGGAAGGTGCCTTCCAGATGCGCATCAGCCAGCTGGACTACAACAACTTCGTGGGCGTGATCGGCATCGGCCGCATCCAGCGTGGCACCCTGAAGAAGAACATGCAGGTCACGGTGATCGATCGTGAAGGCAAGAAGCGCAACGGCAAGGTCGCGCAGGTGCTGGGCTTCCTGGGCTTGGAGCGCATCGAGCAGGACACCGCTGAAGCCGGCGACATCGTGGCGATCTCGGGCATTCCGGAGCTGACCATCTCCGACACCCTCTGCCACCCGGACACCCCGGAAGCGCTGCCGGCGCTGACCGTGGACGAGCCGACCATCTCGATGACCTTCCAGGTCAACAACTCGCCGTTCGCGGGCAACAAGGACCTGTCCGGTGGCAAGTTCCTGACCAGCCGCCAGATCAAGGACCGCCTGGACCGTGAAAAGGTCCACAACGTGGCGCTGAAGGTCGAACAGCTGGAGGACGCCGACAAGTTCCTGGTCTCCGGCCGTGGCGAACTGCACCTGTCGGTGCTGATCGAGAACATGCGTCGTGAAGGCTACGAACTGGCCGTGTCGCGTCCGGAAGTGATCATCAAGGAAATCGACGGCCAGCAGATGGAGCCGATCGAACAGCTGGTGGTGGACGTGGAAGAAGTGCACCAGGGCGGCGTGATGGAAAAGCTGGGCACCCGCAAGGGCCAGCTGAAGAACATGGAACCGGACGGCAAGGGCCGCGTGCGCCTGGAATACTCGATCCCGGCCCGTGGCCTGATCGGCTTCCAGAACGAATTCAAGACCCTGACCCAGGGTTCGGGCCTGCTGTTCCACGTGTTCGACCATTACGGTCCGAAGGAACAGGGCGCAATCGCCAAGCGCATCAACGGCGTCATGATCGCCAACGCCCCGGGCGTGACTCCGGCCTACTCCCTGGGCCCGCTGCAGGAACGCGGCAAGCTGTTCGCTGCTGAAGGCGACAATGTGTATGAAGGCCAGCTGGTCGGCATCCACTCCAAGGACAACGACCTGACCGTCAACGCCATCAAGACCAAGCCGCTGACCAACATGCGCGCTTCGGGCAAGGACGATGCGATCCAGCTGACCCCGGCGATCAAGTACTCGCTGGAACAGGCGCTGGACTTCATCGAGGACGACGAGCTGGTCGAGATCACTCCGAAGGAAATCCGGCTGCGCAAGAAGTTCCTGACCGAAAGCGACCGCAAGAAGGCTTCGCGCGGCGGCTGAGCCGGACCGTGAGCCAGAGCGGCTACAACCCGGATCCACACCGGCATCCGGGCCTCCACGTCATCGCCCTGCTCGAAGCGAGCAAGGCGGTGCTGGCGTTGCTGGCTGCGACCGGGCTTGAAGTGCTCGGTCCGCAGCCGCTCCGCGATGGGGTCAATGCCCTGATCCGGCGTTTCAGCCTGGACCCGGATCACGGTACCCTGCCCTCCCTCCTGAACATGATCAATCCCGACGCCGTGCACCTGGCGGCGGCGGCGATGATCGGCTACGGCCTGCTGCACCTGGTGGAAGCCTGGGGCCTCTGGCGGGCCAGGGCCTGGGCCTCCTGGCTGGGCTGCCTGACCGCCGCGCTGTATCTGCCCTTCGATGTCTTCGCCATCGTCCGCCACCCCGGCTGGCCCTCCTGGACGATCCTGGCGATCAACCTGCTCGTGGTCTACGTCCTGGCCCGCGACCTGCGCAAGCGCCACCACTGAGCAGCAGCTACACTGGGCATTGGAGCCGACCAAGCCGCCCCATGCGCCCGTCCTTGCCGCCTCTGCTGACCTGCCTGCTCATCGCGCTGCCCGCGTTGTTCATTGTTGGCTGCAGCCCGGCCACGACCAGCGCCCACGCCGCCGAACCCGCGAGCCGCAACGTGCCCTTCCCCTACGCCGAGACCGACCTGGCCGACCTGCAGGCGCGCATGGTGGCCGGCGAACTGGACAGCACCACGCTGACCCACGCCTACCTGCAGCGCATCGCTGCGCTGGATCGCGCCGGGCCGCGCCTGCGTGCCGTCATCGAACTCAACCCGGATGCCCTGCGGGAAGCCGGTGAACGCGATCGCGAGCGCCGGGACGGCCATCTGCGCGGGCCGCTGCATGGCATTCCGGTCCTGCTGAAGGACAACATCAACGCCGCGCCCATGACCACCAGCGCCGGATCGCTCGCGCTGCAGGGTTTCCGCCCCGCCGATGCCTACCTGGTAAGACGCCTGCGCGAGGCCGGCGCGGTCGTGCTGGGCAAGACCAATCTCAGCGAGTGGGCCAACTTCCGCGGCAACGATTCGGTGTCGGGCTGGAGCGCGCGCGGTGGCCAGACCCGCAATCCGTACCGTCTCAGCCATTCGCCCTGTGGCTCCAGCAGCGGCAGCGCGGTAGCGGTGGCCGCCAATCTGGCCAGTGTGGCGATCGGCACCGAGACCGACGGCAGCATCGTCTGCCCGGCCGCGATCAACGGCATCGTCGGCCTGAAACCGACGGTCGGCCTGGTCAGCCGCGAAGGCATCATCCCGATCTCCTTCAGCCAGGACACCGCCGGGCCGATGACGCGCAGCGTCGCCGACGCCGCGGCCGTACTGACGGCGATCGCGGGCCGGGACGATGCCGACCCCGCCACGGCCACCATGCCCGGCCGCGCGGTCTACGACTACACCGCGCGCCTGGACCCCGAAGGCCTGCGCGGCAAACGCATCGGCCTGCTGCAGACCCCTCTGCTGACGTACCGTGGCATGGCACCGCTGATCGATCAGGCCGCCGCCGAACTGCGCCGTGCGGGCGCGGTGGTGGTGCCGGTGGAACTGCCCGACCCGGGTGCCTGGGCCGAAGCCGAGCGGGTCGTGCTGCTGCATGAGTTCAAGGCCGGGCTGGAGCGCTACTTCAAGACCTACCGCGCGCCCCTGCGCAGTCTTGGCGAACTCATCGCCTTCAACCAGGCCCAGGCGCCGCAGGAACTGGGCCTGTTCGGCCAGGAACTGCTGCTGGAGGCCAACGCCACTGCCGGACTGGCCGACCCTGCCTACATCCGTGCGCGCAGCGATGCGCGGCGCCTGGCCGGGCCGGAAGGCATCGACGCCGTCCTGGCTGCCTACCAGCTGGATGCGCTGGTTGCACCGACCACCGGCACAGCCTGGCCCATCCGCCGCGAAGGCGACGATTTCCCGGGTGAGAGCTACAGCGTGGCAGCGGTCGCGGGTTACCCCAGCCTGAGCGTGCCGATGGGACAGATCAACGGCCTGCCGGTCGGCCTGCTGTTCATGGGCACAGCCTGGAGCGAGCCGAAGCTGATCGAAATGGCCTATGCCTACGAGCAACGCACACGTGCGCGTCGCCCGCCTCATTTCGAAACCGACACCCTGATCGACACTGGCGAGCCTTGATCGGCCCCGGGTTGCCCGGCGGACCGGGGGTACCGCTGCGCTCGCCGGGCACGTCCCGGCGCTAGCGGTCGGGGTCCGGTTCCACCGGCGCGATCGCGGCCTCGCCGTCCTCCGCCCCGGGTGAACGTACATCTGCCGTACGTGCACGCGGTGCGCGTGGCATGTCCAGCTCATCCTCGCGCTGCAACCGCGCGCGCAGCTGCGGCAGTGATTGCGGATGCTCTCGCGCCAGGAAATCCAGCATGCGCTCGCGCACCAGGCAGCGAAGATCGAAGGCATCGCCGGAGCTGCGTGCACTGACCAGCAGGCGCACCTGGATTGCCCGCTCGCTGGTTTCGGTCACCTGAGTCACGCAGACCCGTCCATCCCACAGCGCCTCGCTGCGGCAGATGCGCTCCAGTTCACTGCGGATCGCCGCGATCGGCGCACGGTAGTCCAGCCACAGGAATGCCGTGCCGAGCAGATCGGCGCTGCGCCGGGTCCAGTTCTGGAAGGGGTTCTCGATGAACCAGGTCAGCGGCACCACCATCCGCCGCTCGTCCCAGATGCGTACCACCACATAGCTGCTGCCGATCTCCTCCACGCGCCCCCACTCGCCTTCAACGATCACCACATCATCCAGCCGGATCGGCTGGGTCACTGCGATCTGCAGGCCGGCGATGAGGTTGCCGAACACCGGCTTGGCGGCGATGCCCGCGACCAGCCCGATCAGACCGGCCGAGGCCAGCAGGGCGGCGCCGATCTTCTGCACCATCGGGAATGTCAGCAGCACCAGCGATGCACCGAGCACGATGATGCCGCCCATCAGCACGCGGCTCAGCACCCGCGTCTGGGTCTGGATGCGTCGGGCTTCCAGATTGTCCGAGACGTCGATGGGATGACTGCGCAGGATCGCACGCTCGCCGGCGGCCACCGCGCGCACCAGCAGCCAGATGAAACAGGCCGTCAGCGCGATGTGCAGCCCGTGCTGCAGATGCCCCAGCAGAGGCTCCTGCAGTGGCGTGGCCTGCAGCGCCGGGATCAGCAGCAGCAAGGGCCATGCGGTCGCCATTGGCAGACCAAGCACACGACCGATGCGCGCGCGCCGGCGATCACGCCCTTTCAGCCGGTGATAGATCCACAGGATCAGCCAGGCACCGATGCCACCCACCAGTGCCGCCAGACCCAGCGGCCATGCATATGCCTGTGCGCTTTGCCAGTGCACGGTTGCCACCTCCACTCGAACAGCAGCGGACAGCCTCGCGCATGGCGCATGAGCGTCACGTCAGTCGTTCGTAAGCAGGGTGTTGGTCTGCAGGGCTTGCAGCCCTGCACCTGCTGCGGGCTGGAGCAACAGCAACTGCAGAAGCAACAGCAACAGCAGAAGCTGGCATTCCGTGGGATGGCGGGGGGGGGGGGGGGGGGGGGGGGGGGGGGGGGGGGGGGGGGGGGGGCGCCGGGCGCGGGCGGCGCCGCGCGCAGGCCGCCGCACCCCGCCCCC
>NZ_JBRRES010000063.1:0-11773 GCF_056760395.1 Stenotrophomonas sp. STEN009
CGCGCTGCGCGCGGCCCGCGCCCCCCCCCCCGCGGGCGGGCCGGGCGCGCGCCCCCCCCCCCCGGGCGAGCGCAGCGGCGTATCAGAGCCCGTCGATCCCGGTAGCGCCGGGCCACGCCCGGCGAGCGCAGCGGCGTATCAGAGCCCGTCGATCCCGGTAGCGCCGGGGCCACGCCCGGCGAGCGCAGCGGCGCATCCCGATCAGTACCCCGCCGCAGTGAACGCGTCGAGCACCGCATCGCGCAGCGCATCAGGCAGCGCCTCGATGTCCATCGCGCGATCATCCAGGTGCAGCCGTGGGTCCAGGCTGCTGATGCGGTCCTGGGCCAGCGCCTGCAGCCACAGCAGCACGCAGATCACGAACTCACGCTCGTGCCCCGGGTGCAGGTGGCGGGCACCGCGTTCGATCACCTCGAACGGGTACCACTCCTGCTCATCGTTGAGGATGCCGCCCTGCTGCATGAGCACCTGCAGCTCCTGCAGATGGCGCCGGGCATCATCGCCGGGATCGCACAATGTGGCGATCCAGGACAACTCCTCCGCGCTGGCAGACAGCGCCAGCGACCGGGCCGGCAACGCGGTTGCAACCTGAGCCAGACCTTCCATGTGGGGCCTCTATCGGCATGTTCCGCTGCGGACTCCCCCGCAGCCAGAGCTTCCGCGCGACACCGTAAGGCCGACGTGAATGATCGGCAGGCACCCCTTGTCTGCGGCCCCGGCCAGCGCCATATCCACTGGGCTGCCCGCCCCTCGGGCCCGTAACTGGAGATCTGCCGTGACCGCTGCCAACCCCCTGCTCGATTTCTCCGGCCTGCCGCGCTTCGAGGCGATCCGCCCCGAGCACGTGGCGCCGGCGCTGGACGTGCTGCTGGCCGAGGCCGAGGCCGCCGTCAACGCAGCCGAGCAGGTGCAGCCGGTCCGCTGGGACACCTTCGTGGTCCCGCTGGACGATGCCACCGAGCGGCTGTGGCGCGCCTGGGGCCTGGTCGGCCACCTGCAGGGCGTGGTCAATACGCCGGAACTGCGCGAGGCCTACAACAGCAACCTGCCGCGGGTGACCCGCTTCGCCAGTGCGCTGGGCCAGAACCTGGCGCTGTACCGCCAGTACCAGGCACTGGCCACCGGCCCGGAGGCGGGGACCTTCGATGAGGCCCGGCGCAAGGTGCTGGACAATACGCTGCGCGACTTCCGCCTGGGGGGCGCGGAGCTGGCGCCGGACGCCCAGCAGCGGTTCGCTGCGATCAAGGAAGAACTGTCGGCGCTGTCCGCGAAGTTCTCGCAGAATGTGCTGGACGCCACCGATGCGTGGTCGTTGATCGTGGAAGACGAAGCACGCCTTGCTGGCGTGCCGGACGACGTGAAGGCTGCCGCGCGTGCGGCAGCGGCGAACGATGGCAGGGACGGTTGGAAGTTGACGCTGCAGATGCCGTGTTACCTGCCGATACAGACATGGGCCGAAGATCGTGACCTGCGCGAGATCCTGTACCGGGCCAGCGCGCAGCGCGCTTCCGAATTCGGCGATGACGCGTTGGACAACAGCGGCAACATCGACCGCATCCTGGCCCTGCGTGCCGAACTGGCCGCACTGCTCGGCTTTGATTCCTACGCCGACTACTCGGTGGCCACCAAGATGGCGCAGGACCCGGCCGAAGTGCTGGGCTTCCTGCGTGACCTGGCGTCGCGCGCCAAGCCGTTCGCGGCCAGGGACCGTGCCGAACTGGAGCAGTTCGCGCGTGACCACCTGGGCATCGACAGCCTGCAGGCCTGGGACCTGGCGTTCGCGGCCGACCGCCTGAAGCAGGCGCGCTACAGCTATTCCGAGCAGGAGGTGAAACAGTACTTCACCGAGCCGAAGGTGCTGGGTGGATTGTTCTCGGTGATCGAGCAGCTGTATGGACTGCGCGTGCAGGAGGACAGCGCGCCGGTCTGGCACGAGGACGTACGCTTCTTCCGCCTGGTCGATGCGCAGGACGCGCTGGTAGGCCAGTTCTACCTGGATCTGTACGCCCGTGAGGGCAAGCGCGGCGGTGCGTGGATGGACGATTGCCGCAACCGGCGCGAGCGTGCCGATGGCAGCGTGCAGACGCCGCTGGTGTATCTGGTGTGCAACTTCGGTCGCGGTGCCAGCGGCAGGCCGGCTACGTTCAGCCACAATGAAGTGACCACGCTGTTCCATGAAATGGGCCATGGCCTGCACCAGCTGCTGACCCGGATTGGTGAGCTGGGCGTGGCCGGCATCAATGGCGTGGAATGGGATGCGGTGGAGCTCCCCAGCCAGTTCATGGAGAACTTCTGCTGGGAATGGGACCACCTGCAGCGCATGACCGCGCACGTGGAGACGGGTGAACCGCTGCCACGTGCGCTGTATGAGCGCATGCTGGCCGCGCGCAATTTCCACAGCGGCATGGCGACTGTCCGCCAGCTGGAGTTCGGTCTGTTCGACATGCTGCTGCACAGCCAGTTCGAGCCCACGCAGGACAGTGTGCTGGCACTGCTGGAGCGCGTGCGCGGCGAAGTGGCGGTGAATCATCCGCCAGCCTGGAACCGCTTCCCGCATCAGTTCAGCCACATCTTCGCCGGTGGCTATGCGGCCGGCTACTACAGTTACAAATGGGCCGAGGTGCTCAGTGCCGATGCCTATGCGGCGTTCGAGGAAGCACCGCAGGCGTTGGCCGCGACCGGTGCACGTTTCCGCGACGAGATCCTCTCGCGCGGGGGCAGCCGTCCAGCGGCCGAGAACTTCAAGGCCTTCCGTGGCCGTGCGCCGCAGATCGATGCGCTGCTGCGCCATTCGGGCATGGCGTAAGCCGCTCTGGTAGGTGCCAACCTTGGTTGGCACTTCCTGGCAATGGTGCGGACCAAGGTCCGCACCCACCGGAAAGCGGTGCTCTATTCGGCGTAGATCATCTTCCGGGTCATGCCGCCGTCGACGATGAAATCCTGGCCGGTGGTGAATCCGGACAGCGGCGACAGCAGGTACACCGCCAGCGCGCCGATGTCTTCCGGGCGGCCGACGCGGCCGACCGGGTGCTGTGCGTGGTCGATGGCCGAATACTCGGGCGCATGGCGCCGGGAGGGCGCCTGCCACTCGCTGGTGCCGATCCAGCCCGGACTGATGCTGTTCACCCGTACCGCCGGTCCGGCGCTGATTGCCAGCGCGTGGGTGAATGCCACCAGTCCGCCCTTGGCCGCGGCATAGGCTTCGCTATGGGCTTCGGACTGCCGGGCGCGGGTCGAGGCGATGTTGATGATGGCGCCGGCGCCACCGGATGACAGTGCCGGCAGGGCATGCCGGCTGCACAGGAAAGCGCCATGCAGCGATGACAGGCGGCGCTGCCATTCGTCCCACGCCATGTCCTGCAGCGGCGTACCGTGCGCACCGGCGATGCCGGCATTGTTGACCAGGCCATCGATGCCGCCAAACCGCTGCACCGCCTTGGCGATGAACGCGCGCACGCTGGCTTCGTCGGTGATGTCCAGGGGCTGGAACGCCGCATCGTCATCGCGATGCCATTCGGCCAGGCAGGCGTGGCCGGCTTCCGTATCCAGATCACCGATCAGCACGCGGCCGCCGGCACCGAGCACGGCCTGGGCGATGCCGCGGCCGATGCCATTGGCGCCACCGGTGACCAGCACCACCTTGCCCGCCAGCGGCGCGGCAGGCCAGGCAGCGATCGGCGGAGCCGCGCTCATGACAGGTCTTCGCCACGCAGGCGGCGATGCCAGCCGTCCACGCCGATGCGGTCCAGCGTCTGGATGTTGCGCTCGACGATCACGTCCGGATCGGGGAAGGCGTCCACCGCGCGTGCCACGCTGTCCTCGCGCAGCAGGTGCAGCGTGGGATAGGGCGCGCGGTTGGTGTAATTGCTGGCGTCGTTGGCGGCCACGCCTTCGAACTGGTAGTCCGGATGGAAGCTGGCCACCTGCAGGATGCCCTGCAGATCGAGCGCCTCGATCGCCGCGTCGGCGTTGTCGAGGAAGTCGTTGTAGTCCAGGAAATCCGTCAGCACCTGCGGGTGCACGATCAGGGTGGTGTCGATCTGCTCGGCCGGCGTGTCCCGCAGCAGCACCAGTTCCTCGGCCAGCTGTTCGACCAGTGCTTCGGGGGTGGTGGCATCACTGAGCACGAAGCGGACCTGGTCCTTCACATATACGGCCTTGGCGAACGGACACAGGTTCAGGCCGATGACGATGCGCTCCAGCCACAGGCGGGTGGCGGCGATCGGGTCGTCGGTGGGCAGGGCGATATCGGTCATGGCGGGCACATCGGCGGGCGAGGTCGCCATTGTAGGCAGTGTGCCGCCGCTGCGCTGTTCACTGTGCAGGAACTGGACAGTCGCCATGCTGCAAATCCCCGCCGATTCAAGCCTTTGCAGGCCACCGGCAGATGGCCGATTGCCTGCTGCGGGCGGTAGGCGTGGAATGGACGCACGACACAGGAGGACACCCATGACTGCATCTTCTCCGTGGCTGCCGGACGCCCTTTGGGCCGGCGCCCTCTTCGATGGCCGGTGGCAGGCGGCCGCGCAACGGCAGCCGGTGATCGAGCCGGCCACCGGTAACACGCTCGGCCAGATCGGCCTGGCCGACCCGGCGCAGGTGGCGCGCTCGGCGGCGGCCGCTGCGCAGGCGCAGCAGGCGTGGGCGGCGGCTCCGTACGAACAGCGCGCTGAAGTGCTGCGCAAAGCGGCACGCCTGGCCGAAGAACACATCGACACCCTGGTCGAATGGCTGGTACGCGAAAGCGGCTCCACCCGCCTGAAGGCAGGTTTTGAGGCCAAGGTGACCATCAAGGCACTGCACGAGGCTGCGGCGCTGCCGTCGCGCAGCACCGGCGAGATTCTGCCTTCCGAGCCGGGCCGACTGAATCTGGCGCGGCGCCGACCGCTGGGTGTGGTAGGGGTCATCTCGCCTTTCAACTTTCCGCTGTATCTGGCCATGCGCGCGGTGGCGCCGGCCATCGCGCTGGGCAACGCGGTGGTACTCAAACCTGACCCGCGCACAGCGGTGTGCGGCGGGGCGGTGATCGCACGCCTGTTCGAGCAGGCCGGCCTGCCGGCAGGCGTTCTGCACATGCTGCCCGGTGATGGCGCGGCCGGCGCTGCGCTGACCAGCGATCCGCACGTGGCGATGATCCAGTTCACCGGCTCCACCGCCGCCGGGCGCAAGGTCGGAGAGGCGGCGGGCAAGCATCTGAAGAAGGTCTCGTTGGAGCTGGGCGGCAAGAACTCGTTGATCATCCTCGATGATGCCGACCTCGACCTGGCGGTGGCCAACACCGCGTGGGGGGTCTACCTGCATCAGGGCCAGATCTGCATGGCGACCGGCCGCGTGCTGGTGCAGCGGAAGATCCACTCCGCTTTCCTGCAGAAGCTGGTGGCCAAGGCCAATTCATTGAAGGTGGGCGATCCGGCGCGCGAGGACGTGGCGATCGGTCCGCTGATCAATGCCGGCCAGCGCGACCACGCCACGCGCGTGGTCGAGCAGGCAGTGCAGGCCGGTGCCTCGCTGGAGGCCGGAGGTACCCATCGCGATCTGTTCTTCGCGCCGACCGTGCTTGGCAACGTCGCTGCTGACAATCCGGCGTTCAACGAAGAAATCTTCGCGCCGGTGGCGGTGGTGGTGCCGTTCGACGATGACGACGATGCCGTGCGCCTGGCCAACGACAGCGAGTACGGCCTGTCGATGGCCATCGTTTCCAGCAATGTCGGCCGCGCACTGAAGCTCGGCGAGCGCCTGCGCACCGGGCTGCTGCACATAAACGATCAGACCGTGAACGACGAGGTGATCAATCCCTTTGGCGGCGTCGGAGCATCCGGCAATGGCACCAGTATCGGCGGCCCCGCCAACTGGGAGGAGTTCACACAGTGGCAGTGGTTGACCGTCAAGGGCGAGGCACCCACTTACCCGATCTGATCGAAGGAGCCATCACGATGAACGACATTACGGCAACACGCGAGATCACCGCCGCAGTGGTCCGCGGCAAGGAACAACCCTTCGTCATCGAGCAGGCCCGGCTGCGCGGCCCGCAGGAGGATGAGGTCCTGGTGAAGGTGGTAGCCACCGGCCTGTGCCACACCGACCTGATCGTGCGCGATCAGTACTACCCGGTGCCGTTGCCCGCGGTGCTGGGTCACGAAGGCGCCGGCGTCGTGGAGGCGGTCGGCCCCAACGTAAAGGAACTGAAAGCAGGGGATCACGTGGTGCTGACCTATGGCGCCTGCGGCCACTGCAATCCGTGCCGGGGCGGTCATGGCGCCTACTGCAGGGATTTCTTCGCGCTGAACTTCGGGGGCGATGATGGCCACGGCCATACCGCCATCACCGATGCGCAGGGTCAGCCGTTGCACGACCATTTCTTCGCGCAGTCTTCGTTTGCCACCTATGCGCTGGCGCGCGAGATCAATGCGATCAAAGTGCCCGACGATGCGCCTCTGGAACTGCTGGGCCCGCTGGGCTGCGGCATCCAGACCGGTGCCGGCGCGGTACTCAATTCGCTGAAGGTACGCTCGGGCAGCAGTTTTGCCAGCTACGGTGCCGGCGCAGTCGGTCTGAGTGCGGTGATGGCGGCCAAGGTCGCCGGTGCCACGACCATCATCGCCATCGATGTGGTGCCGTCGCGGCTGGCACTCGCGCTGGAGCTGGGCGCCACCCACGTGGTCAACAGCCGCGAGACCGATGTGGTCGAGGCCGTGCGCGCCATCACCGGCGGTGGCGCTGATTTCGCGCTGGAATCGACCGGTCGCCCGGAGGTGCTCTCTGCGGGTATCGAGGCCTTGGGGGGCTTGGGCATGATGGGCGTGGTCGGTGCACCAAAGCTGGGCACCACCGCCAGTTTCGACGTGAACAACCTGCTGCTGGGTGGCCGCAGCATCCGTGGCATCGTGGAAGGCGACAGTGTGCCGCAGGTGTTCATTCCGCAGCTGGTCACGCTGTTCCAGCAGGGCCGCTTCCCGTTCGACAGGCTGGTGAAGTTCTACCCGCTGGAGCAGATCAACCAGGCGGCCGAGGACAGCACCCGGGGCATCACCCTGAAGCCGATCCTGCGCATCGCGGCGTGATCTGAGGGCAGGGCTGCAGGGTTTCGCCCTGCACCTGCCGGATGGGCGGCAACCGCAGGCCAATACCTCATCGGAGCGTAACGTGGCGTTGCCGCTGGCCGGTGTACGCTGCGCCCATGATCGCAACCTCCGTCGGGCAACAGCAGCTGGTAGCGGCACGCGCGGCCTTTGCCGAGGGCGACGCGCGTTCATTGAGCGTGTTGCCGCAGCCGTTGCAGCAGTCGTGGATGCGCTCGCGCGCGGCTGGCCTGCAGCCCGGGCAGGAACCGGTCTACCTGCCGCTGCAGAGCGATGGTCGGCATCTGCCCCAGCGCGACGACCGTCGCCTGGCGCGCTGCGTGCAACCGGAGCTGGAACAGCTGTGGGCCGCTTTCGGCGGACGCGGCTGGACGATGTTCTGCGCCAACCGCGAGGGCATGGTGATCGCGCAGCAGGCGCATGGCCTGGAAGACTCGCCCCTGCTGCGGCCGATCCAGGTCGGGCGGCGGCTGGGCGAAAGCGAGATCGGCACCACCGCGCCGGCGGTCAGCCTGGCCGACGACCTGCCAGCGCTGGTGCGCGGCAATGAACATTACCTGCAGCGTTTCGCTCCGGTGTTCTGCCTCAGTGAACCCCTGCACGATCTCGACGGGCGGGTATGCGGAGTGATCGATATCACCGGGCTGGGTGAGCGCGATCCTTCGCTGCTGCAGGGCTATTTCCGGCAGGCCGCACTGGCCAGCGAGAATCGCCTGTTCCACACGCTTGCCGATGTGCACCTGCTGGCGCTGCAGCATGATCCGCGCTGGCTGGCGTCACCCTTGCAGGGGCTGCTGGCGGTGCAGGAGGATGGCCAGCTGCGCGCCGCCAACCGTGTGGCCCGGCGTCTGTTGGGCCTGCCGCGGCGCGGGCCACTGCCGTTGCTGGATATTGCAGCGGTGTTTGCCGGCGCCAGTGCCGCACAGCGGCGGCGCCTGCTGCAGCCGGGGGCGCCGCATCGGGTCCGGTTGGGCGAGGGCAGTGCGGTCTACCTGCAGCATCTGCAGGCGCCGCGCAAGGTCGCTGGCAACAGCGTGCGACGGTCTTCACCGGCGACGATGGCGGCGCCGGCGCTGCGCGATCAGCAGCGTGAAGCGGCGCGCCGGGCGGCGCAGGCGGCGGACGGCAATCTCAGTCTGGCCGCACGCCAGCTGGGCATCTCGCGCACCACGCTGTACAAGCTGCTGCGTGATTGATCGAGCGCGGTGCCGGGCCACGCCCGGCGGAGCAGTCAGTCGCGGAAATTGTTGAACTGCAGCGGCAGCTCGAACTTGCCGGCCTTCAGTACTGCGATCGCGTCCTGCAGATCGTCGCGCTTCTTGCCCTGCACGCGCAGCTTGTCGCCATTGATCTGGCTTTCCACCTTCAGCTTGGCGTCCTTCAGTGCGGCGGCGATCTTCTTGGCCACCTTCTGCTCGATGCCCTGCTTGACGGTGATCTTCTGCCGCGCCTGCGCCAGATTGGTCTCGATGTCGCCGAACTCCAGGCTCAGCACGTCGATGCCGCGCGCTGCCAGACGCGCACGCAGGATGTCGTTCATCTGCTTGAGCTGGAACTCGGTCGGCGCGAACTGGTTGATGACATCGCCATCACGCTCGAACTTGGCGTCCACGCCCTTGAAATCGAAGCGGGTGCTCAGTTCGCGGTTGGCCTGGTCGATGGCGTTGGTCAGCTCGTGGGTGTCGACTTCGGAGACGACGTCGAAGGAAGGCATGGGCGATGCTCCACAGAATTCAGTGCGGACATTCTATCGCGCCGGCCAGCCTGCCCGCTTTCCGTGGCGCTGGGCATCGCTGCAACGGCATCCCGCCGCCGGCTCGGCGATAATGGGCCATGAACGTGCAACGCTCCCCCTCGCACGCGGTGGCCTGGATGGTCGCCGCGGTCGCCTGCTTCTCCCTGATGGACGCCGGCATGAAGCAGCTGGCGGCCAGCTATCCCACCCTGCAGGTGACCTTCCTGCGCGGCGCGGCGTCGTTGCCGTTCGTGCTGGTCTGGGTGCTGGTCAGCGCGGGCCCGCGTTCGCTGGTGCCACGTCGCTGGGGCCTGCATCTGCTGCGTGGCGCGCTGGGCATGGCGATGATCGGCTGCTTCGTGTTCGCGTTGCGCGATCTGCCACTGTCCACCGCCTACACCATCTACTTCGTCGCGCCGCTGCTGATCGCGGCCCTGTCGGTGCCGCTGCTGGGCGAACGGGTCGGACCGCGTCGCTGGGTGGCCATCGGCATCGGCCTGGTCGGCGTGCTGGTGGTGCTGCGGCCCGGCGTGGATGGGTTCATCTCGGTGCCGGGCCTGATGGTGCTGGCCGCGGCCACCGCCTACGCCGTTGCCGCGATCACGGTCAGCCTGCTGACCCGTACCGACACCTCGCAGTCGATGGTGGTCTGGTTCCTGGTCATCATGGCGATCGGCGCGGGCCTGCTGGCGATTCCCGGCTGGAGGCCGCTGCTGCTGGCGCACGCGCCGCTGATCGCGGGCATGGGGCTGGCCGGTGCGCTGGGTCAGATCGCCCTGACCAAGGCCTTCCAGCTGGGCGAGGCATCCATGATCGCGCCCCTGGAGTACAGCGGCCTGGTCTGGGTGATCGGATGGGATCTGGCTTTCTGGGGGCAGTTGCCGGATGGCTACACCTGGGTGGGGGCGGCGATCATCGTGGCGTCGGGCCTGTACCTGCTGCACCGCGAGCGGGTGAACCGCCAGCAGCCGCCGAAGCCGCTGGATCATCCCTGAACCGGTTTGGCCGGGGAGCGGGGTCAGATCCCCACAGGGGCTCTGACCCCGGAATCCGCGCCGGAGTAGGTGTCTTAGAACCAAAAGGAATAACATTCTGGCCCATGGCGCGGGCGCGCGACCGCCGGCGCTGGTAGGCTGCACGCCCCCTTCTGTCGCCTGCCGGTGAGCCGCTCCCGTGATCGAGTTCCAGCGCCTGCACAAATCCTATGCCGTTGCCGGCCGCGCGGTCAGCGCGCTGCAACCGCTGGACCTGACCATCGAGGCCGGCGAGGTCTTCGGCATCATCGGTCATTCCGGTGCCGGCAAATCGACGCTGATCCGCATGATCAACCGCCTGGAAGAGCCTTCCGGTGGCCGATTGCTGATCGGCGGCGAGGACATCACCGCGCTGGACGCTGACGGCCTGCGCTCGCTGCGCCGGCGAATCGGCATGATCTTCCAGCACTTCAACCTGCTGTCCTCGCGCACGGTGGCGGGCAACGTCGCCTTCCCGCTGGAGCTGGCCGGTACACCGAAGGCGGAGATCGACAGCCGGGTGGCCGAACTGCTGCAGACCGTCGGCCTGCAGGCACACGCACAGAAGTACCCGGCGCAGCTGTCCGGAGGCCAGAAGCAGCGCGTGGGCATCGCCCGTGCCCTGGCCACGCGTCCGCAGATCCTGCTGTGCGACGAGGCCACCAGTGCTCTCGACCCGCAGACCACCGCGTCGGTGCTGGCGCTGCTGTCGAAGATCAACCGCGAGCTGGGCCTGACCATCGTGCTGATCACCCACGAGATGGATGTGATCCGCCGCGTCTGCGACCGGGTGGCGGTGCTCGATGCCGGCCAGCTGGTGGAGACCGGTCCGGTCACCCAGGTGTTCCTGCATCCGCAGCATCCCACCACCCGCCGTTTCGTCAGCGAATCGGAGCATGTGGACGAAGGAACGCTGCACCGTGATTTCGACGCCGTAAGTGGGCGCATCGTGCGCTTGACCTTCCTCGGTGGCGATACCTACGAACCCCTGCTGGGCAGCATCGCGCGCCAGACCGGGGTCGATTACAACATCCTGTCCGGGCGTATCGACCGGATCAAGGACACGCCGTATGGCCAACTGGTCGTAGCCCTGGTCGGTGGCGATCACGCCGCCGCGCAGGCCGCGTTCGTGGCCGCTGGCGTGCATGTCGAGGAACTGCGTCGATGATCATTGCTGCTGCGGACGGATTCTTCCGCCACCTGGACGCCGGCAAGTGGGCCGATATCGGCCAGGCCACCATCGACACCCTGCTGATGCTGGCCGGTTCGTTGCCCTTGACCCTGGCCATCGGGCTGCCGCTGGGCGTGCTGCTGTATCTGTTCGGTGCGCCGCAGATGAAGCGTCGTCCGTTCGCCTATGGCGTGCTGGCGCTGGTGGTCAACCTGCTGCGCTCGGTGCCCTTCATCATCCTGATGATCGTGCTGATTCCGGTGACGCTGTTCATGATGGGGACGTCGCTGGGTGTTCGCGGTGCGATCGTGCCCCTGGTGATCGGCGCCGCACCGTTCTATGCGCGGCTTGTGGAAACCGCGCTGCGCGAAGTGGACCGTGGGGTGATCGAGGCGACCCAGGCGATGGGCGCAACCACCTGGCAGCTGGTCACCCGTGTGCTGCTGCCGGAAGCGCGGCCGGGCCTGATCGCAGGTGCCACGGTCACCACCGTTGCGCTGATCGGCTTCACCGCCATGGGCGGTGCGATCGGCTCGGGCGGCCTGGGCGATCTGGCGTTCCGTGATGGCTACCAGCGTTCGCACACCGACGTAGCCCTGGTGACCGTGGTGCTGCTGCTGGTGCTGGTGCAGCTGCTGCAGATGCTAGGCGACCGGCTGGTCGCACATTACACCCGCAGGTAACCGGCACGTCCGCCGGGGGGGGGGCCGCCCCGCCCCGCGCCCCGCGGCGGGGGGGGGGCCCCGCGGCCGGGCGCCCGCGGGGGGGGGCACCG
>NZ_JBRRES010000064.1:0-11494 GCF_056760395.1 Stenotrophomonas sp. STEN009
GGGGGGGGGGGGGGGGGGGGGGGGGGGGGGGGCCGGGGGGGCCGCGCCCCCCCTACCTGTTTTCAACCCCGCGCGGCCCCCCCCCCCCCCCCCCACGATTCTGTAGAGCCGAGCCCATGCTCGGCCTGCTTTGGAAAAGCCGCCTCCGGGCGGCTTTTCTGCGTCTGGGCGTCGCGCAGTCATCCGCCGGGCATGGCCCGGCGCTACCCGCAGGGTCCGCCCGGCAGGCACACGGTGCGGCGTTACAATGGGCCATTGCAACCACAGGCTGGACCTTCCATGGCTTCGATCCGCATCGCGATGGCGCAGTTCGATTTTCCGGTCGGCGATGTCGCCGGCAATACCGAGCGCATCATCGAGATGATCGGCCAGGCGCGCGATGAGTATGGCGCCGGGCTGGTGATGTTCCCCGAGCTGGCGGTCAGCGGCTATCCGCCGGAAGACCTGCTGCTGCGTCCGGGGTTCCTGTACGAATGCGAGCAGGCGATCGCGCGCATTGCGGCTGCCTGCCGCGGTATCACCGCCGTGGTCGGCTGGCCGCAGGCGGCGGGCGCGGTGGTGTACAACGCCGCCAGCGTGCTGCGCGATGGCCGGGTCGAACAGACCTATCGCAAGCGCGAGCTGCCCAACTACGCGGTGTTCGACGAGCGCCGCTACTTCGACGTCGATCCTGATGGCGGCAGCTGCGTGTTCGACGTCGACGGCATTCCGGTGGGCCTGCTGATCTGCGAGGACCTGTGGTTCGCTGAGCCGCTGGCCGATACCGTGCGTGCTGGCGCGCAGCTGGTGGTGGTGCCCAATGCCTCGCCCTACGAGCGCGGCAAGCACGCCCAGCGCGATGCCGTGCTGGCCGCGCGCACCCGCGAGAGCGGTGCGGCGATCGCGTATCTCAATGTTGTCGGTGGCCAGGACGCACTGGTATTCGACGGCGCTTCGGTGGTGGCCGATGGCGACGGTACGGTGCACCCGGCTGCCGCTGCGTTTGTCGACCAGTGGCTGGTGGTGGAGTACGACGGCGCCAGCCGTCGCTTCATGCCACACGTCTGGATGGACGATGGCGACGAGAGCATGGACGCCCTGGCCTGGCGCGCGGTGACCCGTGGCATCCAGGATTACTGCCGCAAGAATGGTTTCACGAAGGTGTGGCTGGGCCTGTCCGGCGGCATCGATTCGGCCCTGGTGCTGGCCCTGGCGGTGGATGCGATGGGGGCCGAGAACGTGACTGCCGTGCGCCTGCCGTCACGCTATACCGCAGGCCTGTCCAACGATCTGGCTGCAGAGCAGTGCCAGGCGTTGGGAGTGAAGCTGGAAGCGGTGTCGATCGAGCCGGCGTTCAAGGGCCTGATGGAATCGCTGGCGCCGCTGTTCGAGGGTACAACCCCGGATGTGACCGAGGAGAACCTGCAGTCGCGCAGCCGCGGCGTGATCCTGATGGCGCTGGCCAACAAGTTCGGTGGCCTGCTGCTGACCACCGGCAACAAGAGCGAGTATGCGGTCGGCTACGCCACCATCTACGGTGACATGTGTGGCGGCTACGCGCCGTTGAAGGATCTGTACAAGACCGAAGTATTCGGTCTGTCGAAGTGGCGCAATACCGTGGGGGGCGCGCCGGTGATTCCGCCGGCCGTGATCAGCCGCCCGCCGTCGGCCGAACTGCGCGAGAACCAGCTGGACCAGGATTCGCTGCCGGCCTACGACGTGCTGGACGGCATCCTGTACCGCTACGTCGACCAGGAGCAGTCGCGCGCCGAGATCGTTGCAGCCGGTTACGATGCGGCCGTGGTCGACCGCGTGCTGCGGCTGGTGCGCATCAGCGAGTGGAAGCGGCACCAGGCCGCACCGGGGCCGAAGGTCTCCCGTCGCGCCTTCGGCCGCGAACGCCGCTATCCGATCAGCAACGGCTACAAGGGCTGAGGCCCGCGCCTCCGCAGGGCCCGGTCATGGCGGGCCCCACAAAAAGAAAGGGCCCCTTGCGGGGCCCTTTTCTTACTTCTTTTCCAGCCGCGCGTTGCGCTGGCCGGTACTGGCGGACTTCTCGCCTGCGAACGGGTTGAGCTTGCGGATCATCCAGGGGTACTTCGGCCAGTTGCCTGCCAGCCACGGGTGATCGGGCTGGTTCAGCTCCAGCACGCGCCGGGCATCGTCGGCCAGGGTCTTGTTGCCCAGGTGGGTGTAGGAGTCGGCCAGGACCGCCACGGCGTCGTACTGGAAGGCGCTCTGCGGATAGGTTTCCAGCAGGTAGTTGGCGCGGCCAGCGGCCGACACCCAGGCGCCACGGCGCATGTAGTACAGCGCGTTGTCCAGCTCGTGCTGGGCGAATACGTCACGCAGCTCGATCATCCGCTGGCGGGCGTCGGCGGCGTAGCGGCTGTTCGGGTAGCGGTCAACGACGATGTTGAAGTCCGAATACGCCTGGTGCGGCGTGGACAGATCGCGGCGGCTGGGGTCCAGGGACCATACGCGACGCAGGAAAACCGTATTGCGGTTGGAGTTGGCCAGGCCGCGCAGGTAATACAGGTAGGCGATGTTGCGATGGGTCGGATAGGTCCGGATGAAGCGGTCGATGCTCGACACCGCATCGTCGTGCTTGCCGGCCTTGTACTGCGCGTAGGCGGTTTCGATCATCGCCTGTTCGGTGTACGGGCCGTAGGGATACTGGGCCACCAGGCGACGGAAGCTGGCTTCGGCGCCGCTCCAGTTGCCCCCCTTCATCAGCGTGTGGCTCTTCTCGTACAGCTGTTCGACCGGCGTCCCCTCGTCGGGGCGATCACCCTTCTTGGCGCCGCGATGGCAGCCGGTGGCGGCGATGACCAGCACCAGCAGCAGGGCGGTGAGGCGGACGGGCGCGGAGAGCATGGCGGAGCGTCGGATCATGGGGTCAAGGCGGGACGCGTCTGGAATACGAAGGGTCGATGATAGCCTAGTGTCCTGTCCTGCGACTGAAACCGACCGCCGGGACCCCAAAATTTCAAAGATACCCCCCTGCCATGTCTGAACAACCCTCCGAATCGGCCCGCCAGGCCATCGTCCCCGACACCGCCGCCGGCCGGCGTTTCGACGCCGTCGTGGCCGAACTGTTCCCCGAGTACTCCCGTTCACGCCTGACCGAATGGATCAAGGCCGGCGACGTCCTGCTCGATGGCGCCCAGGCGCGGCCGCGCGATCCGCTGCGCGGTGGCGAGGTGGTGACCCTGAACGTGGTGCTGGAGACCCAGACCGATGCCCAGCCGGAGGACATCCCGCTGGACGTGCTGTTCGAGGACGAGCACCTGCTGGTGATCAACAAGCCGGTCGGCCTGGTGGTCCACCCGGGTGCCGGCAACCACAGCGGCACCCTGGTCAATGCGCTGCTGTACCGCGACCCGTCGGTGGCGGTTCTGCCGCGCGCCGGCATCGTGCATCGCCTCGACAAGGACACCAGCGGCGTGATGGTGGTCGCCCGCACCCTGGAGGCGCAGACGGCCCTGGTCGAACAGCTGGCCGCGCGTGATGTGCACCGCCAGTATCTGGCCATCGTGATGGGCGCTCTGGTGGCCGGCGGCACCGCCGATGCGCCGATCGACCGTCATCCGCGCGACCGCCTGAAGATGGCGGTGCGCGAAGACGGCAAGGACGCGATCACCCATTACCGCCTGCGCGAGCGCTTCCGGGCGCACACCGCGCTGGAATGCCGGCTGGAAACCGGCCGCACCCACCAGATCCGCGTGCATATGGCGCACCTGCGCCACCCCATCATCGGCGACCCGCTGTATGGCGGTGCGCTGAAGCTGCCCAAGGGCGCCAGCGACGAACTGGTGGCCGCGCTGCGTGGCTTCAAGCGCCAGGCCCTGCACGCCGAGACGCTGGAGTTCGTGCATCCCATCACCGGCGAGCCGGTGCGCAATTCGGCGCCGGTACCGGACGACATGCTGCACCTGATGAAGGTGCTGCGCGAAGACAGCGAGGCCTTTACCGAGCGCGAGCGGGATCGCTGGTGATGGCGACCGCGCTGCCGCTGCTGCAGGCTGACTGGCCGGCGCCGCCGGGCGTGCGGGCGCTGACCACACGCCGGCACGGCGCGGGCATTTCGCCGGCACCCTTTGCCCAGTTCAACCTGGGCAACCGGCACGCAGCCGATGGAGATGCGCCGGCCAACGTCGAACACAACCGGCAACTGCTGCAGCAGGGACTGGCGCTGCCCTCCGCGCCGCACTGGCTGCGCCAGGTGCATGGCACCACCGTGCTGCGCTTTGATGGCCCGCCAGTGGCCGGGGCCAGCGAGCCGGTGGCCGATGCTGCGGTGACGTCGGTGCCGGGGGTGGTGCTGGCCATCCTGACCGCGGACTGCCTTCCGGTGGTGTTTGCCGCCGCCGACGGCAGCGAAGTGGGCGCGGCCCATGCGGGCTGGCGCGGCCTGGCCGATGGCATGCTGGAACACACGGTAGCCGCGATGCGCACCGCGCCGTCGCAGCTGCGGGTCTGGCTGGGCCCGGCGGCAGGGCCTGCCGACTATGAGATCGGCGAAGAGGTGTATCAGGCCTTCGTCGGCCACGAACCGGCGGCGGCCGCCGCCTTCGTGGCCACCCGCGCGGGGCACTGGAAGGTCGATCTGTTCGCACTGGCCCGCCAGCGCCTGCAGTCCGTGGGCGTGGACCCGGCCCAGGTGTCTGGCGGCACGATCTCCACCATTGCCGATCCGGACCTGTATTCGCACCGTCGCGACCGCCGCACCGGCCGCATGGCAACGCTGGCCTGGATCGCTCCCTGACCGTGCCGCTGTTCGCGCAGGTGCTGGGGCCGGCCTTCGCCACCCTGGCAGCACCGGTGCAGGCGTTGCATGCGGCGCCGCTGCCGTGCCGCCGTACCGGGCAGGCGCGGATCGCACGGGGCCGCCATTGGCTGGTGCCCATGCTGGCCGCGTTGGCGCGGCTGCCGAAGGAGGCGCACGCCTTGCCGGTCGAGGTGGTGTTCAGCGCCTGCGGGCAAGGCGAGCAGTGGGCGCGACGTTTCGGGCGCTGGCCGATGGTGTCGCGGCTGTGGGCACAGGAAGGCGGTCTGCATGAGCAGCTCGGTGCGGTGCACTTCGGATTCGAGCTGCGGGCGTGTGAAGGCGGCATCGACTGGTCGGTGCGCAGCGTCCGCGTGTTCGGCCTGCTGCCGCTGCCGACGCGCTGGTTCGACGGCGTGCGCTGCCGCGAGGCCTGGGCCGCAGAGCGCTACACTTTCCTGGTTGATGTGACATTGCCCTGGATTGGAGCGCTGATCCGTTATGAAGGCTGGCTCGACCCGCAGTGACGCAGTGATCGTGTTCGATGGCGTCTGTGCGCTGTGCAGCCGCTGGGTGCGTTTCCTGTTGCGCGTGGACCGCCACGGGCGCTATCGCTTCGCAGCGATGCAGGGTACGCATGGCAGCCTGCTGCTGCGCAGCCATGGGCTGGATCCGCAGGACCCGCGCTCCTTTCTGCTGCTGGACGAGCAGGGCGCCTGGACTGACACGGACGCGATCCTGCGCGTGCTGACCGGGCTGGGAGGCGCATGGCGGCTGGCGGGCGTGCTGCGCCTGTTGCCGCGCAGCTGGCGGGATGCCGCCTATCGCAGGCTGGCCCGCAACCGATACCGCTGGTTCGGTCGTCACGACCGCTGCACGCTGGCGACGACGCAGCAGGCCGGCCGTTTCCTGGACTGATGTGCCGGTCGGTCCGCGCGCGGTGTCAGTGCGGAGCCGCAAGCAGCCGATAGGCGATGCGCTGGTTGCGCGCGCGGCCGTCCTCGCTGCGGTTGTCGGCTACCGGATGCTCTTCGCCGTGCCCCACCGCGACCAGCATCGGTGCCGGCACGCCATGCGCCTGCAACGCCGTCACCACCACGTCCGCACGCTGCTGGCTGAGCTGCCGGTTGGCCTCGGACGCGCCCTGGCTGTCGGTGTGCGCGGCCACTTCCACCCGTGTGCCCGGCGCAGTGCTGCGCAATGCCTCAGCCACCACCTGCAGCGTTTCGCTGGAGCTGCCGCGCAGTTCGCTGGAGCCGGGATGGAACTCCAGCCGGGTCAGGTTCAGCGCAGCGATCCGCTGCGCGGCGCCGGCATCGGCCGGCAGCCGCGACAATGCCGCCCGGCCCGGACCCCACAGCCCACTCATCCGCAGGGCGGGGAAATCCTGGCGGAGCTGCCGCGAGATCGCCAGGCGCCGCTCTTCGCTCAGGGCGGTGGAGTCGATATCCAGCTGGTTGCCGGCGAACTCCAGGCGCAGTCCGTCGCCCTGCAGGCAGGGCAGGGTGCGGATCAGGCGCTCGAACCAGCGCGGCGACCGGGCCTGCGGATCGATCTCGATACGGCCACTGACGTGCCCTGCGCCATGCACCGCAATCAACGCGCTCCACAGGCGGCGGCGCAGGGCGTCGCTGGGCAGGCTGCCATGGACCGAGACCTGCGCGCCGCGCTGGTGCAGGAACAGCCGCGCGTCGTGTTCGCGGACGATCGCCTGTGGCGTCCACAGCGGCGTGCGTGCCTTCAGCTGCAGCCATGCGGTAGCGCCGAGCACGACCACGGCGGCCATCATCCACAGCAGGCTGCGCAGGGCCATGCCCTGCACCCGCGGGGTGAGCAGGGTGCCGGCCATCTGCGGTCGCTGCCGCTGCGGGCGGTTGCGCAGCTGGCGCGGCTCCGAAGGGGCCGGCTCGATGGGCTGGGACGTCAATGCGATCAGCCCCGGCAGCAGATCGCAGGCCACGACCCGGAACGCCCCCGATGACAGTCTGCTGCGCCGGGCCAGCCGGTCCATGACCGGATCACCCAGCGCACGCTGCAGGTCGCTGGCCAGCACCGGCAGCGGCGGCTGCCCGGAACGCCGCCAGGATCGGAAGTGAACCCCCAGGCCCGCCTGCTCGAAGGTCTGCTCCAGTCCGTCCAGTCCCCGTGGGTGGGAGGCTATCCAGCCGGCAATCACATCAACCACCCAACGGGTGCGATGGCCCAGTCCCAGGCGGTGGCTGGCTTCTTCGATGAAACGGTCGTACGCGTGCATGCAGTGGATCCCCGGAGTGATGTGCACGCAGTCGTGCACGGTGCGGCTTCTGTCGATTGCAGGAGCTCTGGGGGCGCCACTGTGGGGAGGTCGCGTCAATGCGAAATGAAATATCGCCGGTTCATTTTCTTTCGTTTTCCGCGATGGCGTCGCGAGGACGCCACGCAGCTGGCTGGAAGCCTTGGGGCAGCAGGACGTTCGCCTGCCTGAGTGCCACTTGCGACAGCGGCGGTGGAGATCACGCCACAGCGCCGGGATGGTTGCATGCGCAATTACTTTCGAGCCAAAAGCGTCAAGTTTCGGCGTACAGAATGCGCCTGATTCAGCCTTCGAGGGCGTCCAGGTAGCTGCGCCGCCAATGGTTGATGTCGTAGGTGCGCAGGTGCTCCATCATGGCGTGCCAGCGCTCCTGGCGCTTGCGCAGCGACATGGTGGCGGCCGTGGCGATGGCATCGGCCACGCCGTCCAGATCGTGCGGGTTGACCAGCAGCGCCTGCTTCAGTTCATCGGCGGCGCCGGCCAGAAGGGACAGCACCAGCACGCCCGGATCCTCCGGGTCCTGCGAGGCGACGTACTCCTTGGCGACCAGGTTCATGCCATCGCGCAGCGGGGTGACCAGACCGACGGCCGCCGCGCGGTAGAAGCCGGTGAGGGTGGCATGGGTGAAGTTCTGGTTGACGTAGCGAAGCGGCGTCCAGTCCGGCTCGGCATGGCCACCGTTGATGTGCCCGGCGATCTGTTCCAGCTGGCTGCGCAGTTGCCGGTACTCGGTGACATCACCGCGCGAGACCGGCGCGATCTGCAGGTAGGTCAGGGTGCCGCGCTGGTCGGGGTGGCGCTGCAGGTAACGTTCGAAGCCGAGGAAACGTTCGGGCAGCCCCTTGGAATAGTCCAGGCGGTCCACGCCGATGGCCAGCTGCCTATCCCGCAGACTGGCCCGCAGGTTCTTCACGGCGGCCTTGGCCGCTGCGGTGCTGGCCTGACGCGCGATAAGCCCGGTGTCGATGCCGATCGGGAAGGCGGCAGCGCGGAAGCGGCGCCCCCCCGGGGCCTCCAGTTCGCCGTTGTCGAGCACGCGACCGCCGCCGAACAGCCGCAGGTAGGTCTGGAAGCGGTCGGCATCGCGCTGGGTCTGGAATCCCACCAGGTCATAGGCATACAGCGCGGAGAACAGCCGCAGGTGGTCGGGCATGGCCTGCAGCAGGTCCGCCGAGGGCATCGGGATGTGCAGGAAGAAGCCGATGCGGCAGCCGATGCCGCGCTCGCGCAGCAGGGCACCCAGCGGGATCAGATGGTAGTCGTGGATCCAGACGATATCGTCCTCGCGCAGCAACGGCGCGAGCTTGTCCGCGAACATCGCATTGACCTTGTGATACGTCTCGCGCGTGCCGCGGTCATAGTCGACCAGGTCCAGGCGGAAATGCAGCAGCGGCCACAGCGTGCGGTTGGCGAAGCCGTTGTAGTAGCCGTCCACCTCGCGCTTGTTCAGGTCCATGGTGACGAAGCGGATGTCGCCGTCCTGCTGTTCATGCAGCGCGCCGCTGCCATCACGCACGGTCTTGCCACTCCAGCCGAACCACATGCCGCCGCGCTCCTTGAGCGCAGCCAGCAGGCCCACCGCAAGGCCCCCGGCGCGGTTCTCGCCGGGCACGGCAACGCGGTTGGAGACCACCACCAGACGACTCATGATGCCTCCTGCCACGAACGCGACAGGCGCATCGCTGCCGTGATCAGACCCACATGCGAATACGTCTGCGGGAAGTTGCCCCACGCTTCGCCGCTGTCGAAGGCCAGGTCCTCCGACAGCAGGCCAAGATGGTTGCGCTGCTTCAACAGCGTCTCGAACATCTCGCGTGCCTCATCCATGCGCCCGATCGCCGCCAGCGCATCGATGTACCAGAAGGTGCAGATGGTGAAGCTGGTTTCCGGCTCGCCGAAATCGTCCGGTGCGATGTAGCGGTACAGCGAATTGCCATGCTTGAGGTCGCGGCCGATGGCCTCGACGGTGGCGATGAAACGTGCGTCGAGTGCATCGATGAAGCCGATGTCGGCCAGCAGCAGCAGCGACGCGTCCAGGCGATGGCCGTCGAAGGTGTCGGTGAAGTGGCCCAGCGATTCGCTCCAGGACCGCTGCATGATGCGCGCGTGGATGATGTCGGCGCGCTCGCGCCAGTAGCGTGCACGGTCATCGCGCTTGAGCCTCACGGCGATCTTGCACAGGCGATCGCAGGCGGCCCAGCACATCGCGCTGGTGTAGGTGTGCACCTCGGTGCGGCCGCGGAACTCCCACAGGCCCGCGTCAGGGACGTCGTGCAGGGCAAAGGCCTGTTCGCCCAGCGGTTCCAGCCGGGCAAAGGTATGGGCATCCCCGGGGTCCTGCAGGCGACGATCGAAGAACAACTGGGTGGAGGCCAGCACCACGCTGCCATACACGTCGTGCTGGCGCTGCACCCAGGCCAGGTTGCCGCGGCGCACCGGGCCCATCCCACGGTAGCCGGACAGGCTGGGAACTTCATCCTCGTCCAGCTTGGCCTCGAATCCGATGCCGTACAGCGGCTGCAGCGTGCCGTCGGTGGTGGCGAGGTTGAAGATGTAGCCGAGGAACTGCTCCATCGTACGGGTGGCGCCAAGCCGGTTCAGCGAACGCACCACGAACGCAGCATCGCGCAGCCAGCAGTAGCGGTAGTCCCAGTTGCGCACGCTGCCGGGAGCTTCGGGAATGGAGGTGGTCATCGCCGCGATGATCGCCCCACTGTCCTCGTACTGGCACAGCTTGAGAGTGATCGCGCTGCGGATCACCGCGTCCTGCCATTCCAGCGGAATCGACAGATAGCGCACCCATTCGCGCCAGTAGTCACGCGTGCGCTGGAACGCTTCCTGCACATAGCCGCTGATAGAGCGGTTGAGCGATTCATCCACGCCCAGGATCAGGTGCACAGGGTGGTTGAGGACGAACGGCAGGCCATCACGGACCATTCGGACCGGCACATCGGTGGTCAGCCGCAGCACGTGGTCGGGCAGGATCCAGCGCACATGGTTGCTGCCCCATGTGGATTCGGGAACACGTGCGCCCCAGTCGGCCAGCGGCCGTGCGCGGATGACGATACGTGGGCTGCCGGCCAATGGCCGCACCTGGCGGATCAGGCTGACCGGCCGGTAAAAGCGGTCGTTCTGCCGCCAGCGTGGCGCGAAATCGAGGATCTCCAGCGCACCTCCATGCGTGTCGCGCAGCACCGTGCGCAGGATGGCGGTGTTGGTGAGATATTCCTGCTCGCTGTCGGCGAAGTCCTCCAGCTCGACGGCGAAGTCGCCGCCTGTCTGCTGGTTCGGGCCCAGCAGCGCACAGAAGGTGGGGTCGCCGTCAAAGGTGGGCAGGCAGCTCCAGACGACACGGGCATGTTTGTCGACCAGGGCGCCGAAGCTGCCGTTGCCGACCACGCCCAGATCAAGATCGGGTTGGGTCATCACGCGGTACATCTCGGTTGCGGCCGTGGGGGTGGCCGGGTCAATAGGCATTCTCGCGCAGCCAGGCGTGCACGCTGCGTATGTCAGGCAGCGCGAACACGGCGGCGCTGGGTTCACGCTCGCCGATCAGCACGCTCCAGCCATGCTGGCCGTTGGCGGCGTCGAATCCGAATTCATCCGTCAGGTCATCGCCGAGGAACACGGGCAGGCGGCCCCGGAACGGCAGGTACTGCATCATCCGCCGGATCGCGCGGCCCTTGTCGGTGCCGACGGGCACGAACTCGACCACGTGATCGCCGGGTTGCAGGCGGTAGCTGGAGCGACCGCGCACATGGCGGTCAGCGAACGCCCGCACCTCGCTTCCAGCGTGCGGCGCCTCGCGCCAGTGCAGGGCCAGGCCCACACCCTTGTCTTCCACCAGTACCCCGGGATGGCCATGGGCAAAACGCATCGCCTGCTGATGCAGAGCATGCAGCCATTCGGCGGTGTCATCGTCATGTTCGTCGCGCAGCACGCGTCCGTCCTGGCCACGCAGTTCATGGCCGTGCAGGCCGGCCGCAGGCAGCTGCAGAGGCGCGAACAACTGGTCAAGCTGTGCCAGAGGACGGCCACTGACCAGTGCTACGGCACCTTCCAGGCGGTCGCTGATACGACCGATGGCCTCACGCACATCGGGCAGCAGCTGCACGGCGTCCGGTCGTGCAGCGAATTCAATCAGGGTGCCATCGACATCGAGGAACAACGCGCAGGCATCGTCCAGCAATGGAGGTGGCGGACGCAGGGGGAGCGGTTCAGCCATGACGCCCAGCCTGCCAGCGTGGGCGTGTACGTGGGGTCGAGAGCAGGCGACGACGGTGCGTCGGCGCTGTCTGTCGGTTGCCGGCACAAGGGAGCGGTACCGGAGCGGGGCAGTGGGGGCCCCCCGGGCGCCCCCCCCCCCACACCCCGGAACCCCGGGGAGAACCGGTTAACGGCCCGGCCGGTGTTTTTTGGGCCCGTGGTGGCCCTCGGCGCAAACACGGGGGAGG
>NZ_JBRRES010000065.1:0-10917 GCF_056760395.1 Stenotrophomonas sp. STEN009
CACACAACCTCCTCTTCCAGCCGCGCCCTCGGCCGGCTGGCCCCCGCCCGCACCCCCCCCCCCGCCCACCCCGTCTGCCCCGCCCCCCCCCCCCGGCGGCGTCGTCTCACCGCGCGTTGGGCACTTCATAGCCCAGTTTGCCGACCTGGTCCGGGCGCTGCGGCACCCGCTTGAGCTTGTCGGTATTCACTCCGTACTCGTCGCGCAGGCGCTCGGCCAGCTCCTTGTACAGCGTCTTGTCCATGTCGGGCCGACGGGCAAAGATCCACGCCATCTCGCGGCCCGGATAGCCGATCAGTGCCCAGGAGTAATCCGGCGCCACTTCCAGAACGCGCGAATGGGTCGGCACCACGCGGTAGAACCAGGTCCGCCAGCCATGGTTGCCGCTGTCCGGGTCGACGCTGGCACGGGCGCGGATCTCCTGTTGCGGTTCGCTGAAGCCGTTGCGGTAGCGGTAGGTGATGGCAACCTTGTGATCGTCGCGCAGCGCGTACTCGTTGACGCTGGCAACGTGACCGCGCTCGACGAAGTTCGGCACGCGGCCGATCACGTACCAGGTGCCCATGAAACGTTGCAGGTCGATCGGCGCGTTCGGATCGGGGGCGCGGGGCGCCGCGGCACGCGGCGACGGCGGATCGCTGGCAGCCAGCGCCGGGCCCGCCAGGGACAGGGCCAGCAGCACGGCGCAGAGCGGGCGGATCGAAGTCATGCGGGAGCGGGCTCCAGTGGGCTTGCACGCGCATGGTCGACTGTGTGCACGCGGTCCGTCAATGGTGTCGCAGCGTATGAGAAGGCCCTTGCCCAAGCTGTGTTGCATTGTCCACCGGAGAAACCCGCATGAGCGCACGCCTCACACGCCGCCCCTCGACTGAACGCGTCAGCGAACGCGCCGATCCGCGCCTGCTGCGGGGTGTACAGCATCTGGCACTGGCCGGCGTCGCACTGGTCCTGGTGTGGCCGGCCGCCCGTGGCAGCAGTGCCTGGCTGGGTTGGCTGCCCCTGTGGCTGATCGGCATGCCGCTGGTGGCCTGGTGGGCCTTGCTGCGCTGCCCATTGCCGTCGCTGCGGCGGCGGTCGTCGCGTCGTACCGGTGGACAGGCGCGCCGCCGCAGGGCAGCCGGCGCGCGCGGCCGGCGCGGCGCAACGGCGGCGGCCTGACCTTCGACACGGGGGGCGGTGTCCGGATCCGTGCTAGCGTTCCACGGCTTATGACTGCCTGGAGCTGCAATGTCACGACTCGCTTCCGCCTGCCTGCTGGCTGGCATGATGACCGCTGCCTCGGTGGGGACCGCCGTGGCTGCTGAAGATACCGACCGTTATGCCTGGCTGGAGGACGTCACCGGCGACAAGCCGCTGTCCTGGGTCAAGGAACAGAACGCCAAGGCCGAGGCGCGCCTGGCGCAGACTCCGGCCTTCAGGCAGATGGAGGCCAGCATCCGTGAGGTGCTCGATTCGGATGCCAAGATTCCCGGCGTGCAGAAGATCGGCGACTACTACTACAACTTCTGGAAGGACAAGCAGCACGAACGTGGCCTGTGGCGGCGCACCACCCTGGCCGAGTACCGCAAGGCCTCGCCGCAGTGGGAAACCGTGCTTGACCTGGACGCACTGAACAAGGCCGAGGGCGAGAACTGGGTCTGGCACGGCGCCGACTGCCTGCGCCCGGACTACAGCCGCTGCCTGATCGCGCTGTCACGCGGTGGCGCGGATGCCGATGTCACCCGCGAGTTCGATCTGTCGACGAAGCGCTGGATCGAGGATGGCTTCTTCCGTCCCGAGTCGAAGGGCGGCCTGAACTGGATCGATCGCGATACCGTGTTCGTCTACACCGATTTCGGTGCCGGCACCATGACCACCTCCGGCTACCCGCGCGTGGCCAAGCTGTGGAAGCGTGGGACGCCGATGTCGTCGGCCAGCGTGGTGTACGAAGGCAAGCCGGAGGACATGTACATCGCGGCGATGCACGATGACACCCCGGGCTTCGAGCGCAACCTGGTCAGCCGCACGCTGGCGTTCTACAACAATGAGGTCTACCTGCGCGGAGACGATGGCACGCTGACCAAGATCGATGCGCCGAACTCCGCCGAGAAGGGCCTGCACAAGCAGTGGCTGACCCTGGAGCTGCGCGACGCCTGGACCGTGGGCGGCAAGACCTACGCGTCCGGCTCGCTGCTGGCGACCCGGCTCGATGACTTCCTGGCCGGCAAGCGTGACTTCGAGGTCCTGTTCACTCCGACCGCGACCACCTCGCTGGCCGGTGCGACCTGGACCAAGAACCACCTCGTCCTTAACGTACTGGACGATGTGAAGAATCGCCTGTCCGTGCTGACCCCGGGCGCCAATGGCTGGCAGAAGAGCGCGTTTGTCGGCGCGCCGGCATTCGGCACTCTGGCCGTGGGCGCAGTGGACAGCGACGACAGCGATGCGGTCTGGCTGACCGCCACCGACTATCTGACGCCGACCACCCTGGCTTTGGCCGAGATCGGCAAGGCACCGGAAACGCTGAAGACCATGCCGGCCTTCTTCAATGCCGAGGGCAAGGTGATCGAGCAGCACTTCGCCACCAGCAAGGATGGCACCCGTGTGCCGTACTTCGTGGTGCATGCCAAGGACATGAAGCTGGACGGCTCCAATCCGACCCTGCTGTACGGCTACGGCGGTTTCGAGATTTCGCTGACACCCAGCTATTCCGGTGGCATGGGCCGCGCCTGGCTGGAGAAGGGCGGTGTGTACGTGGTCGCCAACATCCGTGGTGGCGGTGAGTACGGCCCACGCTGGCACCAGGCGGCGCTGAAGCAGAATCGTCACAAGGCCTACGAGGACATGGCCGCGGTGGCACAGGATCTGGTCAAGCGCAGGATCACCAGTGCCAGGCACCTGGGCGTGCAGGGCGGCAGCAACGGCGGCCTGCTGACCGGCAACATGCTGACGCAGTACCCGGAACTGTTCGGTGCGGTGGTGGTGCAGGTTCCGCTGCTGGACATGAAGCGCTACAGCCACCTGCTGGCCGGCGCGTCGTGGATGGCCGAGTACGGCAACCCCGATACCAGCGACTGGGAGTTCATCAAGACCTTCTCGCCGTACCACCTGTTCGACGCGAAGAAGAACTACCCGCCGGTGCTGTTCACCACCTCCACCCGCGATGACCGCGTGCACCCGGCCCATGCCCGCAAGATGGCGGCGAAGATGATCGATGCCGGCAAGGATGTGACCTACTACGAGAACATCGAAGGTGGTCATGGCGGCGCAGCCAACAACGCGCAGGCCGCGCACATGGCGGCCCTGGCCTACAGCTTCCTGTGGGAGCGCCTGGGCGGTAAATGACGAAATGAAAAACGCCGCCCCCGGGCGGCGTTTTTCATGGGCGGCGCTGCGCGCTCGCCGGGCATGGCCCGGCGCTAGCGGAAATGTTGCAGCCCGCGCGCGATGCGCTCCACCGCTTCCTGCAGCCGCGGTATTTCCTGGGTATAGGCCAGGCGCACATGCTGGTTGGCGCGGTGGAAGCCGAAATCCAGGCCCGGGGTGAACGCCACATGCTCGGTTTCGAGGAAGTGTGCGCAGAACGCCTGGGCATCATCGGTGAACGCACTGACATCGGCATACAGATAAAACGCGCCCTGCGGCTCCACCTCGATGCGGAAGCCCAGCTCGCGCAGCGCCGGCAACAGGAAATCGCGACGCTGGCGGAAGGCCTCCCGTCGCTGTTCGAAGATCGCCATCGATTCATCGGTGAAACAGGCCAGGGCTGCATGCTGGGCGATGCTCGACGCACTGATGTACAGGTTCTGCGCCAGCTTCTCCAGTTCGGGCACCGCTGCGGGCGGCGCCACCAGCCAGCCCAGGCGCCAGCCGGTCATGCCGAAGTACTTCGAGAAACTGTTCAGCACGAACGCGCTGTCATCGACCTGCAATACGCTGGCGGCGTCCACGCCGTAGGTCAGGCCGTGATAGATCTCGTCCACCACCAGGTGCCCGCCGCGTGCGTGCAGTGTGCGTGACAGCGCCGCAAGTTCATCGGCCGACAGCACCGTGCCGGTGGGGTTGGCCGGCGAGGCGACGAGTGCGCCGACGCTGTCCGTGTTCCAGTGCTGTTGCACCAGCGAGGGTGTGAGCTGGTAGGCGGTCTGTGGACCGACCGGGACCAGCTGTGCGGCACCTTCCACCAGGCGCAGGAAATGCCGGTTGCAGGGATAGCCGGGATCGGCCAGCAGCCAGTGCCGGCCCGGGTCGACCAGCAGGCTGCTGGCCAGCAGCAGCGCGCCGGAGCCGCCAGGAGTGACCAGGATGCGTTCCGGATCCACATCCAGCCGGTAACGGCTGCGATAGAAACCGCTGATCGCCTGGCGCAGCGCAGGCAGGCCGCGTGCGGCGGTGTAGCGCGTGTGCCCGGCGGCCAGGGCCGCCTGGCCGGCACGCACCACCGGCCCGGCCGTGGTGAAGTCCGGTTCGCCGATCTCCAGGTGGATGACATCGTGGCCGGCCTGTTCCAGCGCCTGCGCGCGGGCCAGCAGGGACATCACGTGGAACGGAGCGATTTCATGGCTGCGCCGGCTGTAGACCGGCGGGTGGGGCAGGGTACTCATGCGCCCATGGTACGCCGACCGCTGCCGGCGGGTCCGCACCGTGACGACCTGCAGGGTTGTGGTGCCGACGGGATTGGGGTCAGATCGCTGTTCGGGGAAGGGAACCGATCCCGTCGAAGACCATTGCATTGAAGCGCCTGGAGCCTTATCTCATGAAGTCCACCCTCTGCCTGTTGCTCGCCAGCCTGATGACCAGCACCGCTACCGCCGCCCCCCTGCCTGTTCCGCCGGACGCCGCCCGGCATCCGCACGAGGTCAAGGCCCCGTTCGGCGCGACCCGCAACGACGACTATTACTGGCTGCGTGACGACAAGCGCGCGAACAAGGACATGCTGGCCTACCTGCAGGCCGAGAACGCCTATGCCGACCAGGTGCTGGCGCCATTGAAGCCGCTGGAAGACGCGCTGTACAAGGAAATCGTCGGCCGCATCAAGCAGGATGATTCCAGCGTGCCGGCGCGCGAGCGCGGCTACTGGTACTACAGCCGCTTCGAGACCGGGCAGGACTACCCGATCCACGCACGCCGCAAGGGCAGCATGGATGCCGCCGAAGAAGTGCTGCTGGATGTCAACGCAATGGCCGCCGGCAAGGGCTACTTCAATGTCGGCTCGATGGAAGTCAGCCAGGACAACCAGCTGCTGGCCTGGGCCGACGATGACGTGGGCCGTCGCCAGTACACGATCCGCTTCAAGGACCTGCGGACCGGGCAGGTGCTGCCCGACGTGATCACCGGCAGTTCCGGCGACCTGGTCTGGGCCGACGACAACCGCACCGTGCTGTACGTCGAGAACGATCCGGAAACGCTGCTGACCGTGCGCGTGAAGAAGCACGTGCTGGGCACCCCGGCCAGCGCCGACACCGTCGTCTACGAAGAGAAGGACGACAGCTTCTACATGGGCATCGGCCGCACCCGCGACGACCGCTTCATCACCATCGGCGTGCACAGTACCGTGTCGTCGGAAGAGCGCTACGCGCCGGCCAGCGACCCGACCACGTTCACCGTGCTGGCGCCACGCCAGCGCGACGTGGAGTACGACGCCGACCACTACGATGGCCGCTGGGTGATACGTACCAACGACAGTGCAAAGAACTTCAAACTGGTCACCGCACCGACCGATGCCACCTCGCGTGCGCAGTGGAAGGACTGGATCGCGCATGACGATGCGGTGTTCATCGAAGGCTTCGAGCTGTTTGATGGCTTCACCGCCATTGCCGAGCGTTCCGAAGGCCTGGAGCGCATCCGCCTGCTGTTCAAGGATGGCCGCAGCGACTACGTGAAGGCCGATGAGCCGGCGTACTCGATGGGCCTGGGCGACAACACCGAGGCCGATACGCCATGGCTGCGCTACGTCTACACCTCGATGACCACCCCGACCACCGTGTTCGAGCTGAACACCGCCACCGGCGAGCGCCGCCAGCTGAAGGTGCAGCCGGTGATCGGCTATGACGCATCGAAGTACGAAACCGAACGCGTCTGGATCACCGCGCGCGATGGC
This sequence comes from Stenotrophomonas sp. STEN009, assembly GCF_056760395.1. NCBI lineage: Bacteria > Pseudomonadati > Pseudomonadota > Gammaproteobacteria > Lysobacterales > Lysobacteraceae > Stenotrophomonas > Stenotrophomonas sp. STEN009. The sequence goes on from NZ_JBRRES010000065.1 coordinate 6,080, forward strand.
GTGAAGGTGCCGGTGTCGCTGGTCTACCGCAAGGGCTACCAGAAGGACGGCAAGGGCGCGCTGTTCCAGTACGCCTACGGCAGCTACGGCATGTCGATGGACCCGTACTTCAACCAGACGGCAGTGAGCCTGCTCGATCGCGGCGTGGTGTATGCCATCGCCCACATCCGCGGTGGCCAGGAGATGGGCCGCGACTGGTACGAGAACGGCAAGCTGCTGCACAAGCAGAACACCTTCAACGACTTCATCGACGTTACCCGTGGACTGGTGGCGCAGGGCTGGGCGGCGAAGGATCGCGTGGCCGCGTCCGGTGGCAGTGCCGGTGGCCTGCTGATGGGGGCGGTGGCCAACCAGGCGCCGCAGGACTACCGGGTGATGGTGGCGCAGGTGCCGTTCGTGGACGTGGTCACCACCATGCTGGATCCGACCATCCCGCTGACCACCAACGAGTACGACGAGTGGGGCAACCCGGAGCAGAAGCAGTACTACGACTACATGCTCTCGTACTCGCCCTACGACAATGTCAGGAAGCAGGATTATCCGGCGCTGTTCGTCGGTACCGGCCTGTGGGATTCGCAGGTGCAGTACTGGGAACCGGCCAAGTGGGTGGCCAGGCTGCGCGACGACAACACTGGCCATTACCCGATCCTGTTCCGCACCAACATGGAGGCCGGCCATGGCGGCAAGTCGGGTCGCTTCCAGCGTTACCGCGAGCTGTCCGAATCGTATGCCTTCGTGCTGCAGCAGCTGGGTATCGCAGCACCGTGATTGCGGCGGGGTGCCGGGCGTTGCCGGGCACCCCGAACCGTTATCCTTGCGAGCATGAGCCTGCCTGAACCGCCTGCCGCCCAGGACGCAGCCCCGACCCGCCGGCCGGTGCGTTTCCGCTGGGCATGGTGGTTGCTCGCCTATGTCAGTCTCGGCACCGGCATTGTCGGCATCTTCGTGCCGGGGCTGCCGACAACCGTATTCATCCTGATCTCGGCATGGGCCGCCTCGCGCGGCTCCGAGCGGCTGCATGCCTGGCTGCTGCAGCATCCGCGCTTCGGGCCGGCCATCAGCAACTGGCAGGCGCATGGCGCGGTCAGCCGCTACGGCAAATGGATGGCCACGATCACCATGGCGGTCTGCGCCGGGATCATGCTGTGGTGCGTGCCGATCGCCTGGGTGAAATGGTTTTCCATCGGCAGCATGACCGTGGTGGCGATCTGGCTGTGGACGCGGCCGCTGCCGCCGCAGGACTGACCCTTCCGCCGGGCATGGCCCGGCGCTGCCATGGGGGCCGTACCCTCCACCAACCGCTCAGCCGGCAGTGGCTATACTCGGGGCATGAAGATTCCCCATCGAAACGCCATCCTGATTCCGCTGGCAGCGGCCTCGCTGCTGTTCCTGTCCGCCTGCGGCAACAAGGGCCCGCTGGTGCTGCCGCAGAAGCCGGTGCCGGTGGAAGAGACCGTCGAGCCGGCCACCGATGCCGACGGCGAAGCCACCCCGCCTGCCACCCAGGACACGGGTGACGGCAGTCCGTCGGTGACCCCGGACCCGGTGAAGAAGGTGGACGACGGGAATGAGTAAGACCGGTTCCACCGCGCTGCGTTTCAGCAAGATGCACGGCGCGGGTAACGATTTCGTAGTGATCGACCTGCGCGACGGCACCGCGCCGCCCACGCCACAGCTGGCCGCGCGCCTGGCCGACCGCCACACCGGCGTGGGCTGCGACCAGATCCTGACCATCGAGGCCCCGCGCGTCGAAGGCTCGGTTGCCTCGTACCGGATCTGGAACGCCGATGGCTCCAATTCCGAGCAGTGCGGCAACGGCGCGCGCTGCATCGCGGCCTGGCTGGTGCGCGAGGGCAGTGCCCAGGGCGATGCATTCGTCATCGACAGCCCACTGGCCAGCCATGCGGTGCAGGTGCTGGGCCAGGGCCAGTATGCGGTGACCATGGGCGTACCCGCATTCGAACCTGCCAGCGTGCCGCTGGTCGGCTTTGCCCACCCGCGCGAGGAGTATCTGCTGCCGCTGCAGGGCGAGAGCGTGCGGTTTGCTGCGGTGTCGATGGGCAATCCGCATGCCGTGATCGAGGTGGGCCTGATCGATGCGGCGCCGGTCGAGCGCGTCGGCGCGCTGCTGCAGCAGCATGCCTCGTTCCCGAAGTCGGTGAACGTGGGTTTCACCCAGGTCATCGCGCCGGACCACGCGCGGTTGCGCGTGTTCGAGCGGGGCGTCGGCGAGACCCTCGCCTGCGGCAGCGGCGCCTGTGCAGCCGCAGTCACCCTCATGCAGCGCGGTCGCCTGCAGCGCGATGCACGCATCAGCCTGCCCGGCGGCGAACTGCGCATCCAGTGGCCGGGCGAGGGGCAGCCCGTGGTGATGGCCGGCCCCACCGCATTCGTCTTCGAAGGGGAGTGGATCGCATGACTGAGACCGTCGACAAGCTCGGGGCCCATGAAGTCGCTGCCTGGTTGCGGCGCCATCCGGCCTTCCTCAAGCAGTTTCCGGACCTGGCGCTGACCCTGGTGGTGCCGCGCGATGACGGCCCGACCGCATCGCTGGCCAGCTACCAGCTGGAGCTGCTGCGGGAAAAGAACCGCGAGCTGGCGCGACGGTTGGCCGATCTGGGCGCGACCGCCCAGGTCAACGAACGGCTGGCGGTGCGCACCCACCAGCTGACGCTGGCACTGATGAAGCAGGGCAGTGCGGCCGATACCCTGCGTGCGATGGCCGCCTCGCTGCAGGAGGATTTCGCGGGTGATCTGGTGCGGCTGGTCGTGCACATGCCGGTGGCCGGGCTGGAACAGGCCGAATGGCTGCAGGTCATCGCGGCCGACGATCCACGCCTGGGTCCCTTCCGTGATTGCCTGAAGGACGGTGAGCCGATCTGCGGCCGCCTGCAGCCGGAAAAGAACGCGGTGCTGTATGGCGCGCGCAGTGAGGAGGTGCAGACCACCGCCCTGCTGCCGCTGCCGGGTGTCGGCCTGATCGCGGTCGGCAGCCATGACCCGAACCGCTTCTACCCGGGCATGGGCACGCTGTTCCTGCGCATGATGGGCGAGGCCCTGGCCACCGGCCTCAAGCGCTTCCAGGACTGAGCGGAGCGCGGCGGCGATGAGCGCGGTCATGGCGTTCCTGCAGCACCTGCAGGTGGAACGGCGGATGTCGGCGCATACGCTGGACGCCTACCGTCGCGACCTGGATGCACTGGCGGCATGGGCCGAGCCGCGGGGCGTGCCGGTGGAGGCGCTGGATGCTGACGCCGTGCGACAGTTCGTCGCCGATGAACATCGCCGGGGCCTGTCGGCCAAGAGCCTGCAGCGGCGGCTGTCTGCCTGCCGCAGCTTTTATGCGTGGCTGCTCAGGCATGGCCGCATCGAGGTCAGTCCAGCGGCCACGCTGAAGGCACCGCGAGCGCCGCGCAGGCTGCCGCAGGTGCTCGACGCCGATGAAGCAGTGCAACTGGTCGAACTGGAACCGGAAGGCGAGCTGGGGCGACGCGACCGCGCGCTGCTGGAGCTGTTCTATTCCTCCGGCCTGCGCCTGAGCGAGGTCTGCGCATTGACCTGGCGTGACCTGGATTTTGCCAGCGGACTGGTCAACGTGATGGGCAAAGGCAACCGCCAGCGTCGGGTACCGTTCGGCAAGCCGGCGCGCGAGGCACTGCTTGCGTGGCGCAGCGAAAGCGGCGGCGCCCCGGCCACCCCGGTGTTTCCGGGCCGCAACGGGCCGATCAGCCAGCGCGCGGTGCAGATCCGCATCCGCCAGCTGGCGCAGCGGCAAGGGCTCTTCAAGCACGTGCATCCGCACATGCTGCGGCACAGCTTCGCCAGCCACATCCTCGAGTCGTCCGGCGACCTGCGCGGCGTGCAGGAACTGCTGGGGCACGCCGACATCGCCACCACGCAGATCTACACCCATCTGGATTTCCAGCACCTGGCCAAGGTCTACGACGCTGCGCATCCGCGCGCCAAGCGCCGCCGGTAGCGCCAATCCACGCCCGGCGGCAGTGGTAGCGCCGGGCCATGCCCGGCGGATGCAGCGGCCGCTGGCGCCCGAGCCCTGAACGGCAGCCATCCGCGCAGGCTTGATCGGCCCCGGCGCTGTCCCCATGTCCCGGGAACAGCTATCGGAGGCCGCATGGACCCCAGTCAGAACCCCAACGTTTTCCACGCCACCACCATCGTCTGCGTGCGTCGCGGCGAGCATGTGGCCATTGCCGGCGACGGCCAGGTCACGCTCGGCCACACCGTGATGAAGGGCAATGCGCGCAAGGTGCGCCGGCTGGGTCGCGATGGCCAGGTGCTGGCCGGTTTCGCCGGCGCGGCCGCCGATGCCTTCACCCTGTTCGAGCTGTTCGAGGCCAAGCTGGAAAAGCACGGCCAGCTGCAGCGTGCCGCCGTCGAGCTGGCCAAGGACTGGCGCACCGAGCGTCGCCTGGGCAAGCTGGAAGCACTGTTGGCCGTGGCCGACAAGGAAACCTCGCTGATCATCAGCGGTACCGGCGACGTGATCGAGCCGGAAGACGGCATCATCGCCATCGGTTCCGGCGGTTCCTACGCGCTGTCGGCGGCCCGCGCGCTGATGGCGCACACGGCGCTGGATGCGCGCACCATCGCCAGTGAAGCGATCAACATCGCGGGCGACATCTGCATCTACACCAACCGCAACGTGGTGGTCGAGGAGCTGTGACGCTCCCTGATCCGCCGGGCATGGCCCCGCGCGACCCGCCGGGCCGTGGGGGTGAGGGGGGATACAAAACCCAATAGTGAGCCCAAACAAGTGGAAGATACAAATTTAAAACGCCCCCCAGACGCCCCCCCGGAAGCTGGAGGGGGTGGCTACG
>NZ_JBRRES010000066.1:0-10325 GCF_056760395.1 Stenotrophomonas sp. STEN009
CGGGGGGCCCCGCCCGCGCGCCGGGCGGCGGGGCGGGGGGCCCCCCGCCTACCGTTGGGGGGGGCTGTGCGCCTGGTCGCCGGGGCCCCCCCCCGGCGAGCGCAGCGGCGTCCATCCGCCCTAGACACGGTTGCAGCGCCCGATCAGGTAGAATCCGCGCCTTGATCCTGAAGCAGCCAGACGGTAGCACCCATGGGTAGAGGCCCCTCCATCGAAGCCCGCAAGAACGCGTCCGACGCGAAGCGCGGCAAGATTTTCACCAAGATCATCCGCGAGATCGGCGTGGCCGCGCGCGGCGGTGGAGGCGACCCCAACAACAACCCGCGCCTGCGCGTGGCGATGGACAAGGGCCTGGCCGTGAACATGTCCAAGGACGTGATCGAACGTGCGATCAAGAAGGCCACCGGTGAGCTGGAAGGCGTCGACTACGAGGAAGTGCGCTACGAGGGCTATGCGCCCGGCGGTGTGGCGGTGATCGTCGATTGCCTGACCGACAACCGCGTGCGCACCGTGGCCGATGTCCGCCACGCGTTCAGCAAATGCGGCGGCAACATGGGTACCGAGGGCTCGGTGGCCTTCATGTTCAAGCGCCTGGGCGTGCTCAGCTTTGCCCCGGGTGCCGACGAGGAGGCGATCACCGAAGCGGCCATCGAGGCGGGCGCCGATGACATCGTCGTCTATCCGGACGATGGCTCGATCGACGTGGTCACCAGCCCTGACGCATTCAACGCCGTAAAGGAGGCGATGACTGCCGCAGGGCATCTCGCCGACCACGCCGAGATCACCTTCCGCGCCGACAACGACATCAAGGTCGAGGGCGAGGTCGCCCTGCAGGTCCGCAAGCTGCTGGACATGCTTGAAGACCTGGACGACGTGCAGGACGTGTATTCGAACGCCGAACTCGGCGCCGACGCCTACGCCTGAGCCGTCACCGACGGCCTGGGCGCGGGCCGTTGAACGGTCACCGCGGACAGTCATGAGCCCATACGCCTGCCAGCGCTTCCCGTTCCGCCCCGCCAGGAGCGCGGCATGACCCGCATCCTCGGCATCGACCCCGGTTCACAGCGGACCGGGGTGGGCATCATCGATGTCGATGCCGCAGGGCGCGTCATCCACGTCCATCACCAGCCCCTGGTACTGCTGGGCGCCGACGATTTCCCGCAGCGGATGAAGCTGCTGGTGCTGGGCCTGGCCGACCTGTGCCGCGAGTACCAGCCGCAGGAAGTGGCGATCGAGCGCGTGTTCATGGCGCGCAACCCCGATTCGGCGCTGAAGCTGGGCCAGGCCCGCGGCGCAGCCATTTCGGCCGTGGTGCTGCGCGACCTGCCGGTGCACGAATACGCCGCCAGCGAGATCAAGCTGGCCGTGGTCGGCCGTGGTGGCGCGGAAAAGCAACAGGTTCAACACATGGTCGGGCTCATGCTCAACCTGAAAACCAAGCTGCAGGCCGACGCGGCCGACGCGTTGGCGGTAGCGATCACCCACGCCCACGTAAGGGCGACGGCCAACCGCCTGGGGCTCAGCGCCCGCCAAGCGTGGGGTCGCAAATGAGGAGCTGCACGCAATGATCGGTCGACTGCGCGGCATCGTCGCCTACAAGGCGCCGCCGTGGCTGGTGGTGGACGTGAATGGAGTGGGCTACGAACTGGAGGCGCCGATGAGCACCTTCTACGACCTGCCCGAGCTCGGACGCGAGGTCACGCTGTACACCCATTACGCGCAGAAGGAAGACAGCGTCTCGCTGTACGGCTTCCTGCGCGAGGGCGAGCGTCGGCTGTTCCGCGATGTGCAGAAGGTCAGCGGCATCGGCGCGAAGATCGCGCTGGCCGTGCTGTCCGCTGTCAGCGTCGAGGAATTCGCGCGCATGGTGCAGGCGGGCGACATCACCGCACTGACCCGCATCCCGGGCATCGGCAAGAAGACCGCCGAGCGCATGGTGCTGGAGCTGCGCGACCGTGCGGCCCAGTTCGGTGCCGGCGGGGCGCTGCCGACCGGCAGTGGTCCGGCCCCGGCCGACCCGCTGTCCGATGCCACCGTGGCGCTGCAGCAGCTGGGCTACAAGCCGGCCGAAGCGGCCCGCATGGCCCGTGATGCCTTCAACGAAGGCGACGAAGTGGCCACGGTCATCCGCAAGGCCCTGCAGTCGGCGCTGCGCTGAGCCGCGTCCTTTTCCTCCCCCGCCTGAGCTTCGCCAGGAGTCCCATGTCCAGCAGTCAAACCCCGCACGCAGCCGCCCCTGGCGGACACGGTCACGCCCCCCCGGCTGGGGGACTGGCGCTGGTCATCGGTGCGATCGGTGTGGTCTTCGGTGACATCGGTACCAGCCCGCTGTACACCCTGAAGGAGGCGTTCTCGCCGCACTACGGGCTCAACAGCGACCACGACACCGTGCTCGGCGTGCTGTCGCTGGCGTTCTGGGCGCTGAACATCGTGGTCACCCTGAAGTACGTGACCATCATCATGCGCGCCGACAACGATGGCGAGGGCGGCATCATGGCGTTGATGGCGCTGACCCAGCGTACGCTGCGCAACGGCTCACGCTCGGCCTACGTGGTGGGCATCCTGGGCATCTTCGGTGCGTCGCTGTTCTTCGGTGATGGCGTGATCACCCCTGCGATCTCGGTGCTTGGTGCCGTCGAGGGCCTGGAGGTGGCCGCACCGGGCCTGCACGCGTTCATCGTGCCGATCACCGTGGTGGTCCTGCTGATGGTGTTCGCCGCGCAGCGTTTCGGCACAGAGAAGATCGGCAAGGCGTTCGGCCCGATCACCTCGGTGTGGTTCATTTCGCTGGCGGCGATCGGTATCTACAACATCATCGATTCGCCGGAAGTGCTGAAGGCGTTCAACCCGTGGTGGGCGATCCGCTTCTTCATGGAGCACAGCTGGCACGGCATCTTCATCCTTGGCGCCGTGGTGCTGGCGGTCACCGGTGGCGAGGCCCTGTATGCCGACATGGGCCACTTCGGTGCCAAGCCCATCCGCCATGCCTGGTACTTCTTCGTGCTGCCGTGCCTGGTGCTGAACTATCTGGGGCAGGGCGCGCTGGTGCTGAACCACCCCGAAGCGGTGAAGAATCCCTTCTTCGAAGCGGTCCCCGACTGGGCCCTGTATCCGATGATCATCCTGGCCACGATGGCGGCGGTGATCGCCTCGCAGTCGGTGATCACCGGCGCGTTCTCGGTCTCGCGCCAGGCCATGCAGCTCGGCTACATCCCGCGCATGCGCATCAAGCACACTTCGCACGACACCATCGGCCAGATCTACATCCCGGGCATCAACTGGGGCATCGCGGTGATGGTCATCGGCCTGGTGCTGGCCTTCCGCAGCTCGTCGAACCTGGCCGTGGCCTATGGCATCTCGGTCTCGGCCACCATGCTGATCGATACGCTGCTGCTGGCCCTGGTCGCGCGCTCGCTGTGGCCCAAGGCGCGCCATTGGATCCTGCCGCTGTGCGTGGTGTTCTTCATCATCGACGTCGGCTTCGTCATCGCCAATGGCGCCAAGCTGCTGCAGGGCGCCTGGTTCCCGGTCGTGCTGGGCATCTTCCTGTTCACCATGATGCGCACCTGGCGCCGTGGCCGAGAGCTGCTGCGCGACGAGATCCGCAAGGACGGCATCCGCATCGACACCTTCCTGCCGGGCCTGATGCTGGCGCCGCCGGTGCGCGTGCCGGGTACCGCGGTGTTCCTCACCGCTGACCCGACCGTGGCTCCGCATGCATTGATGCACAACCTCAAGCACAACAAGGTGCTGCACGAGCGCAACGTCTTCCTGCATGTGGAAACCCTGCCCATTCCCTATGCGATGGAGGGGCAACGGCTGAAGATCGAATCGGTGGGCGACGAGTTCTACCGGGTCTATGTCCGCTTCGGTTTCATGGAGACGCCGGACGTACCGTTGGCGTTGATGCGCTCCTGCGACCACGGCGGGATCTATTTCGATCCGATGGACACCACCTTCTTCGCCAGCCGCGAGACCATCGTCGCCACCGCCAACCGCGGCATGCCGATCTGGCGCGACAAGCTGTTCGCACTGATGCATCGCAATGCTGCGCCGGCCACGGGCTTCTTCCGGATTCCGGGCAACCGTCTGGTTGAGTTGGGCGCACAGGTCGAGATCTGACTGCAGGGGTCGGAGCCCTTTTCCGCAGGAATGGGCTCGGACCCCATGTCGTGAGTCATCCACACTCCCATTTACGCATGGCGTGGATCTACTGTGTCGACCAAGGTCGACACCCACCAGGAACCGGACCCACCCCGCCATCTGCCAGGACGCCCGCTTCGGCTGTTGCTCTGGATGTTGCCGTTGCTTCTGCGGGCGCCGGGCGCAGCCCGGCCGAAACCCGCGCTTTTGCCGCATAATCAGCACATGACCGACGACCGCATCATCGGCGCCGGCGCCACCCGCGAGGATGACGCCGCCGACGCCAGCATCCGCCCCAAGCGACTGGCCGATTACCTGGGCCAGGCGCCGGTGCGCGAGCAGCTGGAGATCTACATCGAAGCGGCCAAGGCCCGCGGCGACGCGCTCGACCATGTGCTGATCTTCGGTCCGCCGGGGCTGGGCAAGACCACGCTCAGCCACGTCATCGCCAACGAACTGGGGGTCGCGCTGCGGGTGACATCCGGTCCGGTGATCGAAAAGGCCGGTGATCTGGCCGCCCTGTTGACCAACCTGCAGCCACACGACGTACTGTTCGTGGACGAGATCCACCGCCTGTCGCCGGTGGTCGAGGAAGTGCTGTACCCGGCGATGGAGGATTTCCAGATCGACATCATGATCGGCGAGGGCCCTGCGGCCCGCTCGATCAAGATCGACCTGCCACCGTTCACGCTGATCGGGGCCACCACCCGCGCCGGCCTGCTGACCGCGCCGCTGCGCGACCGCTTCGGCATCGTCCAGCGGCTGGAGTTCTACAGTGTCGAGGAGTTGACCCGGATCGTACGCCGCTCGGCCACCATCCTGGGCATCGACTGCACCGCCGATGGCGCAGGGGAGATCGCGCGCCGTGCGCGTGGCACCCCGCGCATCGCCAACCGCCTGCTGCGGCGGGTGCGCGACTACGCCCAGGTGAAGGCGGGTGGCCATATCGACGTGGCGGTCGCCCAGGCGGCCATGCAGATGCTCAAGGTCGACCCGGAGGGTTTCGACGAGCTCGACCGGCGCCTGCTCAGGACCCTGGTGGACTACTTCGACGGCGGCCCGGTCGGCATCGAATCGCTGGCCGCCGCGCTGTCCGAAGAGCGCGGAACGCTGGAAGACGTGGTCGAACCCTACCTGATCCAGCAGGGCTTCCTGGTGCGCACCGCGCGCGGCCGCATGGCCACCCACAAGGCGTACCGGCACATGGGCCTGAAGCCGAAGAACCCGCCGCAGGACCTGTTCGCGGAGGTTCCCGATGTCGGTTGAGCCACTATTCAGTTGGCCGACACGCATTTACTGGGAAGATACGGACGCAGGCGGGGTGGTCTACCACGCCCGCTACGTGGCCTTCATGGAACGGGCCCGGACCGAATGGATGCGCGCGCTGGGCTATGGCCAGGAGCGCATGCGCAGCGAGCACGGCATGGTCTTCGCGGTACGTGCCATGCAGATGGACTTCATCCGGCCGGCGCGGCTGGATGACCTCCTGCAGGTGAGTGCCACGCTGGTCCAGCTGAAGAAGGCCAGCATGGTCTTCGATCAGCGGATCGAGCGCGACGGCGAACTGCTGCTGTCGGCGCAGGTCCGCATCGCCGCACTGGACGCGGCCAGTTTCCGCCCGCGTGGCATGGACGACGCCGTCCTTGCCGTGCTGCAACCCTACCTCCACCCCGAATCCGAACACTGAGGAACAACGGATGATCGCAACGCTCCTGGCCCTGCAGGCCACGGTCACCGAGGCACTGCCGGCTGACGTCAGCAACGCCGCGACCCAGACCCTTGCCCAGGCCACCACCGGCGGCGGCATCAACTACCTCGAACTGATGGCCAAGGCCAGCCTGCCGGTGAAGATCATCGTGCTGCTGCTGCTGGTCGGCTCGTTCGTCAGCTGGGTGATCATTTTCCGCAAGGCCCGCGTGTTCAAGCAGGCCACCCGCGAGGCGGACGAGTTCGAGAACCGCTTCTGGTCCGGCGCCGACCTGGGCAAGCTGTACAGCTCGGCCACCGACCGCAGCCGCAACGTGGGCGGCCTGGAGGCGATCTTCGAGGCGGGCTTCCGCGAGTTCACCCGCCTGCGCGACAAGCGCCGGCTGGATGGCCGTGCGCAGCTGGAAGGCGCGCAACGTGCGATGCGCACCACCTACACCCGCGAAGTCGATCAGCTCGAGCGCAATCTGGAACTGCTGGCCAACATCGGCTCGACCGCGCCTTACGTGGGCCTGGTCGGCACCGTGTTCGGCATCATGGTGACCATGCACGACATGATCAGCAGCGGCGCCCAGGCCGGCATCGCCTCGGTCGCCCCGGGCATCTCCGAAGCGCTGTTCGCCACCGCCATCGGCCTGTTCGTGGCGATCCCGGCGGTGTGGGCCTACAACCGCTTCACCACCCGTGTGGAGCGCATGTCGGTCCGTTTCGAGACCTTCGCCGACGAGTTCAGCTCCATCCTGCAGCGCCAGAGCGCTGGCGACGAGTAAGCGCCTGACCCGGGAGTCCAAGCCATGTCCGCTGCCATCGGTCGCCGCAAGCGCCGCAAGCTGAAATCGGAAATCAACGTCGTTCCCTATATCGACGTCATGCTGGTGCTGCTGATCATCTTCATGGTCACCGCGCCGCTGCTCACCCTGAGTTTCGACGTGGACCTGCCGAACTCCAATGCCAAGGCGCTGGAGAGCAAGCAGGATCCGGTGATCGTTTCGGTGCGCCAGGACGGCCAGCTGAGCCTGAAGCTGCCCGACGCCAAGGAGCCCACGGCCGTGTCTGCCGAGGAGCTGGAAGGGCGCCTGGCCGGCATCGCCGCACAGGACAAGGGCCTGCGCGTGATCGTCGCCGCCGACCGTGCCGTGGCCTATGAGAAGGTCATCGCGGCGATGGACGTGATCAAGCGCGCGAAAGTGGACAAGGTAGGCCTGGCCACCGATGCACGCTGAGACCCTGCCGCCTCCGCGACAGCAGGAACCGGGCTGGGGCCTGCCCCTGGCGCTGGCCGTGCTGGTGCACCTGCTGGTCGCGCTGGTGTTCATCCTGGCGTGGCTGTGGTCGCCCACGCGCAATACCGATGCCGCTGCCGGTGATCCCTCGGTCGAGGCCAGCCTGGCGCTGTCCGCGTCGGAGGCGGCCGCTGCGCGCCAGGCCCTGCGCCAGTCGGAGAAGCTGGAAGATCTGCCGCCGCCGGTTGCCGAGCCGATTCCGGTGCCCGAGGACACCATTCCACCGCCGCAGCCGATTCCCGAGCCACGTCCGCAGGATGCTCCCACGCCGCAGCAGCAACAGGCGCAGGAGCGTGTCGCCCAGCCCGATACGCAGGACCAGGAGGCGGTGAGCGCACTGGCCATCTCGCAGGAGAAGGCCCGGCAGGAACAGGAAGCCAAGCGCCGCCAGGAGCAGATCGACCTGACCGAGCGCAAGCGCCAGGAAGAAGCCGAGCAGAAGCTGCGCCTGGCCAAGCAGCAGGAAGAAGACGCCAAGAAGAAGCGTGCCGAGCAGGAGCGGCAGGCCGCCGACCAGGCCGAGGCCGAACGGCAGAAGAAGATCGCCGAGATCCGTGCCAGGCGCGAACAGGCGGAGAAGGAAGCCAAGCTGGCCGAGCAGAAGCTGCGCCAGGTCGCCGCCGCACGCAACGCCGCCGGCAGCGCGCCGGCCGGCAACACCGGTGCGGCACAGCCGGCCGCTGGGGGCGGTGGCAACAGCGATGATCTTTCGGCGAAGTACGTCGCGGCGATCCAGGCGAAGGTGCGTGACACCTGGACCCGCCCGGACAGTGTGCCGCTGGGCCAGAAGTGCCAGGTAACCATCACCCAGATTCCGGGTGGCCAGGTATTGCGGGCTGCCGTCAGCGCCAACTGTGCCTACGACGAGGCCGGCAGGCGCTCGATCGAGGCGGCGGTGCTCAATGCGCAGCCCTTGCCGTACCGCGGCTTCGAGTCGGTGTTCAATCGCACGCTCAACCTGACCTTCACTGCTCAGGACTGATCGGCCGCGCGGGCCGGCCTGCGGGTCGCCCCGTCGCGCGGCAGCCGACCGATACGTTAATGGGACGTGAGAGGATGGGCTGGAACTGACCCGGAATTCACGTACCCTTGGTTCATGATTGCGAAGCGGTTCACCGCCGCTTTGCTATCCCTCGTTCCGGTTTCCCCCTATTGAGCGCTCCATGAAGAAGATGCCTCGTTGGCTTGCCGTGTTTGCGGCCCTGTTGCTGCCCTTCGCTGCCGTCGCGCAGCAGAGGGGACTGGATATCGACATCATCGGCGGCAACGCGTCCGCGCTGCCGATCACCATCGTGCCGATGCCCTACCAGGGCTCGTCGGCCGCACCGCAGACCGATGTCGCCGGTGTGGTCCGCGCCGACCTGGAACGTTCGGGCCAGTTCCGCACCCTGCCCGAAGCGCAGATCGTGGAAAAGCCTGTCCGTGGCGGCGAGATCCAGTTCGCCACCTGGCGCGCGCTGAAGCAGAACTACATCGTGGTCGGCCGCGTGCTGGACGCCGGTGCCGGTGCCTACCGTGTCGAATACGAACTGTTCGACGTGCCGAAGGGCGAGCGCCTGCTCGGCCTGGCGATGACCGCCCGCGGCAATGCCATGCGCGACGTCGCCCACCAGATGGCCGATGCCATCTACGAGAAGATCACTGGTGTCCGGGGTGCCTTCTGGACGCGCATCGCCTACGTGACCGCCAGCGGCAAGGGCGACGCCATGCGCTATGCGCTGATGGTGGCCGACTCCGATGGCTACAACCCGCAGACCATCGTGCGTTCGGCCGAGCCGCTGCTGTCGCCGTCGTGGAGCCCGGATGGTGGCAAGCTGGCCTACGTCAGCTTCGAGCGCGGCAACTCGGCCATCTACATCCAGAACATCGCCACCGGTGCCCGTGAGCTGGTCACCAGCTTCCGCGGCATCAACAGCGCGCCTGCGTTCTCGCCGGACGGCCGCAAGCTGGCCCTGACCCTGTCGCGCTCCGGCAACCCGGAAATCTACGTGATGGACCTGGGCAGCAAGCAGCTGACCCAGCTGACCAACCACTTCGCCATCGATACCGAGCCGACCTGGGCACCGGACGGCAGCGCGGTGTACTTCACCTCCGACCGCGGCGGCCGTCCGCAGGTCTACAAGGTCGGTGCCGGCGGCGGCAGCGCCGAGCGCGTGACCTTCCAGGGCAACTACAACGCCAAGCCTTCGGTGTCCTACGACGGCAAGAAGATCGCCGTGGCCCAGGGCTCGGGCAACAGCTACAAGATCGCGATGATGGACAGTTCGCTGGGCTCGCCGCGCTGGAGCACCCTGTCCCCGGGTTCGCTGGATGAATCGCCGAGCTTTGCGCCCAACGCAAGCATGGTGCTGTACGCCGCCCGCGAAGGTGGCCGTGGTGTGTTGTATGCCGTTTCGGCCGATGCGCGGGTTCGCCAGCGCCTGGTTCTGGCCGATGGTGATGTGCGCGAGCCGGCATGGTCCCCATACCGTACCCAGCGCTAAAAGAGTGTTAATATTTTCGCTGTCTTGAACCCCTCATCGGCCTAGGAGCCACAAAGGTATCGCCATGAACAAGTCCACCCGTGTTCTGCTTGTTTCCCTGCTGTCTGTGGCCGTCCTGGCCGGTTGCTCGAAGAAGGTGAAGGAAGAGCCGGCAGCCCCGGTTGACACCGGCACCTCGACCACCACCCCGACCGGTCCGTCGACCTCCGGCCTGTACGGCCCGGGCGACCTGGATACCGATGCCTGCCTGCGCCAGCGCGTTGTCTACTTCGACCTGGACAAGGAAGACGTGAAGCCGGAATTCCAGGCCATCATGGCTTGCCACGCCAAGTACCTGCGTGACCGCCCGTCCTCGCGCATCACCCTGCAGGGCCACACCGACGAGCGTGGTTCGCGCGCGTACAACCAGGCCCTGGGCGAGCGTCGTGGCAACGGCGTCAGCTCGGCGCTGCAGGCCAACGGTGGCTCGGCTTCGCAGCTGACCGTCGTGTCCTACGGTGAAGAGCGTCCGGTCTGCACCGAGTCGAACGAGTCCTGCTGGTCGCAGAACCGTCGTGTCGAAATCGTCTACACCGCGCAGTAATCCATGCGCATTGGCATCAAACTGATGCTGGTCGTTGCGGCAGCCCTCGTGGCTGCCTCACCGGCGCATGCACAGCGACAGAGTCTGGCCGATCGTGTCGGCGCGCTCGAGCAGCAGATGTACAAC
>NZ_JBRRES010000067.1:0-6455 GCF_056760395.1 Stenotrophomonas sp. STEN009
GGGGGGGGGGGGCCGCGGCCCCCCCCGGGGGGGGGGGGGGTGGGGTGGTGGGGGGGGGGGGGCCCGGCCCGCCGCGCGCGGGTGTGGGGGGGGGCCGCCGGGGCCCCGCCCCGGCGGAAGCGCCGCATCTGCCCCGGCGCTGTACGGCCATCCAGCCCATGACCGCCAAGGCCCGACGCCGCTGACCCTGTTCAGCGCACGCGCCTCGGTCCCGGCCGCCGGCCATGCGACAATGACCGGCCTGATCCAGCCACGGTAGTTCCCGGCGTGACCGAAACCGTCGCCGCTCCGCGCACGCTCGATGAGCCCTTGAAGGACGCGATCCGCAAGGCCTATACGACGCTGCAGGCCAACACTCCCGGCTTTTCCACGCGCCGCTCGCAGAGCCAGATGATCGGCGTGGTGTCGCGCGCGTTGTCGAAAAGCGGTGGCGTGGGCGTGGTCGAGGCACCCACCGGCGTCGGCAAGAGCCTGGGCTACCTGACCGCCGGCGTGCCGATCGCGCTGGCCAGCAAGAAGAAGCTGGTGATCAGTACCGGTACCGTGGCGCTGCAGTCGCAGCTGGTCGAGCGCGACATCCCGAACTTCCTCAAGGCCACCGGACTGGAAGCGACCGTGGCCCTGGCCAAGGGCCGCACCCGCTACCTGTGCACGCGCAATGCCGCCGAGGCCCAGGGCGAGGGCTCGCAGGGCGGCATGTTCGAGGATGACGCGCCCCTGTTCGACCGGCCGCTGGCGCCGATCGAAATGGACATCGCCAAGCGCCTGACCGACGCCTTCACCAGCGGTCAGTGGGACGGTGACATCGACAATGCGCCGGAGACCATAAGCCCGGGCCTGCGTGGCCGCATCACCACGCCGGCGTCGGGTTGTGCCGGGCGGCGCTGTGCGTATTCGGCGCAGTGCGCGGTGCTGCGCTCGCGCAACACCGTGCGTGATGCGCAGATCGTGGTGACCAATCACGCGCTGCTGCTGTCGGCGCTGTCGATCGGCGACAGTGACAATGGCCAGCCGTTGATCGCCGCGCCCTCGGAGATGCTGCTGGTGCTGGACGAGGGCCATCACATCGGTAACGTCGCCATCGACCAGGGCGCGGCCAGCCTGGCGCTGGACGAGATGGCCAAACGCACCGGCCGCCTGCAGATCCTGATTGCCGGCGCGTATCGCGCGGTCGACAAGGACCGCCTCGGCAACCTGCTGCCGAACGAAGCCATCGACGTCGCCAGCAACGTGACCAAGCAGCTGCGCGCATTCCGCGACCAGGTCGAAGCGGTGTGGATGCCGGCGCCGGCCGACGAGGAACCGATGTGGCGCGCGGCCAACGGTCGCCTGCCGGAAGCGTGGCGCGAGCCGATCGAAGCGCTGGCCGACGATACCCGCAGCCTCTACAACTGGGCGCATGCCGCCACCGCGCAGGTGGCCAAGGGCAAGCCGGACGACCCGGCGCGTGAGCGCCTGCAGCGCAACCTCGGCATGGCGCTGGAGATGATCGAGCAGCAGTACAACCTCTGGCAGGCCTGGCGCCGCGAGGACAAGGACGGTGCGCCGCCGATGGCGCGCTGGGTCACCGCCACCCGCGACGGCGATCTGGTCCTGCATGGCTCACCGGTCTCGGCAGCGCATGTGCTGCGCAAGCTGCTGTGGGACGAGGTGGATTCGGTGGTGATGACCTCGGCGACGCTGACCGGCGGTGGCGATTTCCAGTCGCTGGCGATCGACAATGGCATTCCCGAGGAAGCCGAGATGGTTTCGCTGTCCTCGCCGTTCGACCTGCCGAACCAGGCCGAGCTGATCGTGCCGAAGTTCCCGGTCACGCCCGACGACCGCGAAGGCCATCCCCGCGAGGTGGCGCGCTACCTCGACACTGAGCTGGACTGGGCCAAGGGCTCGATGGTGCTGTTCACCTCGCGCTGGAAGATGGAGAAAGTCGCCGGACTGCTGCCTGCCGCGCGGCGCAAGCAGGTGCTGGTACAGGGCGAGATGTCCAAGACCCGGCTGATCGACGAACACCTGCGGCGCGTGGCGGCGGGCGAGGGCTCGGTGCTGTTCGGGCTGAACTCGTTCGGCGAGGGCCTCGACCTGCCCGGTGAAGCCTGCACCACGGTGGTGATCACCCAGGTACCGTTCGCGGTGCCGACCGATCCGCAGACCGCTACCCTGAGCGAGTGGTTCGAGGCGCGTGGACTCAACGCGTTCAACCTGATCGCCATTCCACACGCGCTGCGCACGCTGACCCAGTTCGCCGGCCGCCTGATCCGCACCTCCACCGATACCGGGCGCGTGGTCATCCTCGATTCGCGGCTGCTGACCCGCCGTTACGGCAAGCGCATCATCGACGCGCTGCCGCCGTTCAAGCGCGTGATCGGCTGACGATCGGAAGGTAGCGCCGGGCCATGCCCGGCGAGCGCAAAGCGCGGCCTGTGTCAGGTGCCATGACCGATAAGATCGGAATGCCGCCGCGCACGGTCCGGCGGCGCCTAATCGCCCAGCAGCGCGGTGTTGCGTACGGCGCCCTTGTCGGCGCTGGTGGCCAGCAGGGCGTAGGCCTTCAACGCGCTGGTGACCTTGCGCGGGCGCGCCTCACGCGGCTTCCATCCCAACGCATCCTGCTCGGCACGGCGCGCATCCAACGTCGCCGCATCCACCAGCAGATCAATCCGCCGCGCCGGAATATCAATGCGGATGCGGTCGCCGTCGCGTACCAGCCCGATCGCACCGCCCGCCGCCGCTTCCGGCGAGGCATGCCCGATCGACAACCCGGACGTACCGCCCGAGAAGCGCCCGTCGGTCAGCAGCGCGCACTGCTTGCCCAGTCCCTTCGATTTCAGGTAGCTGGTGGGGTAGAGCATTTCCTGCATGCCGGGGCCGCCTTTCGGGCCTTCGTAGCGGATGACCACCACGTCGCCCGCCTTCACTTCGTCGGCGAGGATGCCGGCCACGGCCGCGTCCTGGCTCTCGAACACGCGCGCGCTGCCTTCGAACACGTGGATGGATTCATCCACGCCTGCGGTCTTCACCACGCAACCGTCTTCGGCTAGATTGCCGCGCAGCACGGCCAGTCCGCCTTCTGCCGAGTAGGCATGCGCGACGCTGCGGATGCAGCCTTCGGCGCGGTCCACGTCCAGCGTGGGCCAGCGCGTGGCCTGGCTGAAAGCCACCTGGGTGGGGATGCCGGCCGGGCCGGCACGGAAGAAGTCGTGCACGCTCGATTCGCTGCTGACCGCCACGTCCCAGCGCTCGAGAGCATCGGCCAGGGTGCGGCTGTGCACGGTCGGCACGGTGGTATCCAACAGGCCGCCGCGCGCCAGTTCGCCCAGGATGCCGTACACGCCACCCGCGCGGTGCACGTCTTCCATGTGGTACCTGGGCGTGTTCGGCGCCACCTTGCACAGCTGCGGCACGCGCCGTGACAGCGCATCGATGTGGGTCAGGTCGAAGTCCACTTCGGCTTCCTGCGCGGCGGCCAGCAGGTGCAGGATGGTATTGGTCGATCCGCCCATGGCGATGTCCAGGGTCATCGCATTGGCGAACGCGGCCTGCGTGGCGATGCCCCGCGGCAGCGCGCTTTCTTCCTCGCCGCCGTACCAGCGGTGGCACAGTTCGACGATCAGGCGGCCCGCGCGCAGGAACAGCTGTTCGCGGTCGGCATGGGTGGCCAGGGTCGAGCCGTTGCCCGGCAGCGACAGGCCCAGCGCTTCGGTCAGGCAGTTCATCGAGTTGGCGGTGAACATGCCCGAACAGGAGCCGCAGGTGGGGCAGGCGCTGCGCTCGAACTCGGCCACCTTTTCATCGCTGGCGCTCTCGTCGGCGGCGATGACCATCGCATCGACCAGATCCAGCTTGTGCTCGGACAGCCGGGTCTTGCCCGCTTCCATCGGCCCGCCGGACACGAACACCACCGGGATGTTCAGGCGCAGTGCGGCCATCAGCATGCCAGGGGTGATCTTGTCGCAGTTGGAAATGCACACCAGCGCATCGGCGCAGTGCGCGTTGACCATGTACTCGACCGAGTCGGCGATGATCTCGCGGCTGGGCAGTGAATACAGCATGCCGTCGTGGCCCATCGCGATACCGTCGTCCACGGCGATCGTGTTGAACTCCTTGGCGACGCCGCCGACCTTCTCGATCTCGCGCGCGACCAGCTGGCCGAGGTCCTTCAGGTGCACGTGGCCCGGTACGAACTGGGTGAACGAGTTGGCGATGGCGATGATCGGCTTGTGGAAATCGCCGTCCTTCATGCCGGTGGCACGCCACAGGGCGCGGGCGCCGGCCATGTTGCGGCCGGCGGTGGAGGTGCGGGAGCGGTATTCGGGCATGGCTGGCGGAACGGGCGGGCCGTACGACATGGGGTGTCGGACGATCATCACCAATTTTTTCGGTTGCTGCTGCAACCACCGCTCGTCTGCGCGGCGCCGCCGGGCGATGCGGCGATGGCGGATCGGGCCTGACGAAAATGAAACGCCGTTCATCTTTCGGACTTTGCCGATTCCGGTTGTTGGCCCGGATCGGGCATCATTGGGGTATTGATCCGCTGCTTGAGGCATGAGGCCATGAAACGTTCCCGCACCACCGCGCTGCTGCTGATGAGCGCCGCACCGCTGCTGTTCACCGCCTGCCAGAAGGAGCCGGAGGTGAAGGTGCAGGAAGGCCTGTTCACTTCGGTCGAGGCCTGCACCGAGGCCACCGGTGATCCGTCGTCGTGCCGCAACGCGTTCGCCGAGGCGCAGAAGCAGGCCGCCGACGCTGCGCCGAAGTACGCCACCAAGGAAGCCTGCGAGCAGGACTACAAGCCCGAGCAGTGCGTGCAGCAGCACACGTCGGCAGGTACCTCGTTCATCGGCCCGATGATGATGGGCTTCTTCATGTCCCAGATGCTGAGCAACCGCGGTGGCCTGGCCCCGCAGGCGCCGGCGTCGGCACCGGCCTACCAGGACAAGAATGCGGGTTGGGCGCGTTCGGCCCCGGGCGGTACGGGGGGCCTGAACACCGCCAGCGGCATCGGCGCCGGCAAGGCTGGCCTGGCACCGGTCACCACCGAGCCGAACCGTGCCGTCACCGCCAGCCGGGGTGGCTTCGGCAACACCAGCGCGCGTCGCAGCACCAGCGGCAGCTACGGCGGCTGATCGACCCATGCAGCGTATCCGTATCGCCGAGCGCGCCCACTGGCGGGCGCGCGCGGAGGAAGCCGGTTTCCGCTTCCACACCATCGACGGCCAGCCGTACTGGGATGAAAGCGCGTATTACGCCTTCACCCTGCGCCAGATCGAACAGGACATCGAAGATCCCAGCGCCGAGCTGCACCAGATGGCGCTCGACCTTGTGGGCGACGTGGTGGCCAGCGAGCGGCTGATGGATCAGCTGGCGATTCCCGCGCATTACCGCGACTGGATCGCCGACAGCTGGCGCCAGCGCCAGCCGCATCTGTACGGCCGGCTCGATCTGGCCTATGACGGTACCGGTCCGGCCAAGCTGTACGAGCTGAACTACGACACGCCGACCTCGCTGTTCGAGGCCAGTTTCTTCCAGTGGCAGTGGCTGGAGGACCAGCGCAACGCCGGCCGCCTGCCGCAGCATGCCGACCAGTTCAACGCCATCCATGAGGCACTGGTCGAACGTTTCGGCGAGCTCGCCGGCCGCCTGCCGCCACCGCTGTACTTCAGCGCCGTGGGCAGTTCGGAAGAGGACCGCGGCACGGTGGAATACCTGCGCGACTGTGCTTCGCAGGCAGGCCTGCACGGGCAGGGCATCGCCATCGAAGACATCGGCCTGTCCGCGGATGGCCGCTTCACCGCGCTGGACGATTCGGTGATCGGCACGCTGTTCAAGCTGTATCCGCTGGAAGACCTGATGGCCGAGGAGTTTGGCCGCGCGCTGCCCGGCTCGGGCGTGCAGCTGCTGGAACCGGCATGGAAGGCGGTGCTGAGCAACAAGGGCATCCTGCCATTGCTGTGGCAGCGCAATGTCGGCCACCCGAACCTGCTGGAGGCGCACTTCGACGACGGCAGCGCGCTGGCCACCGGATGGGTGCGCAAGCCGCTGTTCTCGCGCGAAGGCGCCAACATCGAAATGCACCTGGCCGATGGCAGCACCCAGCGCAGCGACGGCCCCTACGATGGACCGGCGATCATCCAGCGCGCGCATCCGCTGACCCGCTTCGAAGGCGGTTATCCGCTGATCGGCAGCTGGGTGGCCGGTGACCACGCCTGCGGCATCGGCATCCGCGAGGACGACAGCGCGATCACCCGCGACAGCGCGCGCTTCGTACCGCACGCGATCGTTGACGAGGCGCCGACGCGGATCTACGTCTGAGCACGGTGCCCACCCGCACACGTAGTGGACGGTAGCGCCGGGGGGGGGGGGGGGGGGGGGGGGGGGGGGGGGGCGGGGGGGCCGGGGGGGGGGGGGGGGGGCGGGGGCGGGGGGGGGGGCGGGGCGGGGGGGGGGGCGGCCCCCGG
>NZ_JBRRES010000068.1:0-5514 GCF_056760395.1 Stenotrophomonas sp. STEN009
GCGGGGCGGGGGCGCGGGGCGTCGCGCCCGCGGGCGGGCGGGGGCGGAGGCGGAGGCCCCGGGGGGGGGCTCGGGCGGTGGCCGCCCCGCCCCCGCCCCGGCGGGCTCTATGGACGGGCCCCATGCCGCTCGCCGGGCATGGCCTGGCGCTACCGCAATGGGGCGCCCATTCAGAAAAGCATATTGATAGGAATGAAATTAGTAGTATCCTATCTATCTATGGACCGCCCCCTCGACGAGCGCACCGTGCTGCAGATGCAGCTCAGCTCCGGCCTGCTGTATGCAGGGCGGCAGTGGCAGCGCCTGGCCGACAGCCGGTTGGGCAGCTACGGGATCTCCACCGCCTGCACCATGCCCCTGCTGATGATCGGCCGCTCCGGCGGCGGCATCCGCCAGGTCGCCCTGGCCCAGCAGCTGGGCATGGAGGGCCCCTCGCTGGTACGCCTGCTGGACAAGCTCTGTGCCAGCGACCTGGTCCGCCGTGAAAGTGATGCAAGCGACCGTCGCGCCAACCTGCTGTGGCTGACCGAGGCCGGCCAAGCGCTGGTGCAGGAACTTGAAGATCAGTTGATCGACCTGCGTCAGGACGTGTTCGGCGCGCTTTCCATGGATGAACTGCACGCCGTGCTGAAGGCATGGCGCCTGCTGGCCGAGGCCGCCGACCGCATCACGTGAGACCGATGTCCCCGGATACCGCCGCTGCCGTTGCCACGCCAGCGGCTGTCACCCGTTGTTGTTGTGCCGTTGTTCCTCCCCTCCCCCATCTGCCCTGCCCTACCGATGCCTGGTGAATTCAGTCTCCACGGAGTGTTCGTCCCGACCCTGCTCGGGTTGATGCTGCTGGCCTATCTGCTCAACAGCGGTCTGCACGCGCTGCTGCAACGCGCCGGTGCCTACCGCCATGTCTGGCACCCGGCGCTGTTCAACCTGGCGCTGTACGGGATCGTGCTGGGCCTGCTTTTCCACCTTCTGCGCTGGATGCAATCGTGAACAAGATCGTGAAGAAGTCCCTGCCGGTGCTGCTCACCGGTGCCGCCGTGATCGTCGCGCTGCTGGTGCTGCGCCAGCTGTGGGTCTATTACATGGACGAGCCCTGGACCCGTGACGCCCATGTCGGCGCGGACGTGGTGCAGATGGCGCCGGATGTGTCCGGCCTGGTGGAGACGGTGAACGTCGCCGACAACCAGGCGGTGAAGAAGGGCGACCTGCTGTTCGTGGTCGACCGTGCGCGCTACCGCATCGCACTGGAGCAGGCACAGGCCAGCCTGGCCGAGCGCCAGGCGTCGGTGGCCCAGCTGAAGCGCGAGATCGGTCGTGATCGCAGCCTGCAGGACCTCGTCGCTGCCGAGGACGCCGAAGTGCGCCGGGCCAAGCTGCAGGCCGCACAGGCCGCGCTGGCCACGGCACAGGCCGCAGTCGATCTGGCCGAACTCAATCTGGGCCGCACCGAAGTGCGCGCACCGGCAGACGGCCGGGTCAACGACCGTACGCTGCGCGTCGGAGACTACGTGGTGGCCGGCAAACCGGTACTGGCGTTGCTGGATACCGGCTCATTCCGCATCGATGGCTATTTCGAGGAGACCCGCCTGCAGGGTGTGGTGCCCGGGCAGCGCGTGGACATCCGCCTGATGGGTGAATCCAGGCCATTGCAGGGACATGTGGAGAGCATCGCCGCCGGCATCGAGGACCGCTACCGCAGCAACGGCAGCAGCCTGTTGCCGAACGTCACACCCGCATTCGACTGGGTGCGGCTGGCGCAGCGCATTCCCGTGCGGATTGCCATCGATGATCTTCCCGCGGGTGTTGAGTTGATCGCCGGCCGCACCGCCACCGTGACGGTGGATACCGGCCGCCGCGCGGATGACAGCAAGGCCGGCCCCACGCCGACGCGGGGCCGCCTGTGAATACCGCACTGTCCCGCCTCGGCCTGATCGTCGCACTGGCCAGCCTGGCCGCGTGCAGGACCGTTGGTCCCGACTATGCACTACCGGAAGGCTCGGCATTCAAGCGCCCGGAGGCGAACGCGGCGTTCATCGATACGCAGAACCCGCAGATCGCCGCCAACCAGCCGCTGCCGGCGCGCTGGTGGTCGCTGTACGACGATCCGGTGCTGGACGGCCTGATCAGCCAGGCGCTGCGCGACAACGTTGAGTTGAAAGCCGCTGATGCCCACCTGCGCCGCGCGGCGGCCGTGTACGAACAGGCACTGGACGCCGGTGGCTTCGAGTACGAGGCCGAGGCCGGCGTCAGCCGCGCGCAGTTGTCGGCCGAATCGTTCCTGCAGGAACACGAACTGCCGGTGATCAACCTGGCCGATGGCAAGTTCGCGGTCAGCTATCAGTTCGATCTGTTCGGCAAGCTCAAGCGCGGTGCGGAAGCGGCGCGGGCCGACGAGCAGGCAGTCGCTGCGGCGCGCGACCTGGCCCAGGTCAGCGTTGTCGCACAGGTGGCCGACAGCTATCTGGAGATCTGCCACGCCAATCACGAACTGCACGTGGCCGAGCATTCGCTGCAGCTGCAGCAGCGCGGCCGCTCGGTGACCGAGCGGTTGATCGCGGCCGGCCGCGGCACGCCGCCGGAACTGGCCCGTGCCAATGCCCAGGTCGCCCTGCTGGAGGCCGCGTTGCCGCCGTTGCGCGCGCAGCGCTCGGCGGCGGCATACTCCCTGGCCGCCCTGCTCGGCCAGACCCCCGGCCAGTTGCCGGGCGGAGTGATCGACTGCGCACAGGCACCGTCGCTGACGCAACCGCTGCCGGTCGGAGATGGCCGTGCGCTGCTGCAGCGTCGTCCGGATGTGCGCCAGGCCGAACGCAGGCTGGCCGCAGCCACCGCGCGCATTGGCGTGGCTACCGCCGAACTCTATCCGGACATCCGTCTGGGGGCTTCGATCGGCGCCGCCGGCCTGCTGGAAGATTTCGGCCAGCCCATGACCCAGCAGTGGTCGATCGGGCCGCTGATCTCGTGGACGCTGCCGTCATCGGGCAGCCATGCACGCATCCACGCTGCCGAAGCGGGCGCCGATGCAGCGCTGGCCGAGTTCGACCACACCGTGCTGCAGGCACTGCGTGAGACGCAGACCGCTCTGGACCGCTACGCACAGGACCTGCGCCGACTGCAGTCGCTGCGCATCGCCCAGGAACAGGCCGCGCTGGCAGCCGAGCAGAACCGCCGGCTTTACCAGGGTGGGCGGACACCGTACCTGGCCAGCCTGGACGCCGACCGCAGCCTGGCCACCAGCGATGCCACACTGGCCGCGGCCGAAGCACAGGTCTCGCGCGATCAGATTCACCTGTTCCTGGTGCTCGGCGGTGGCTGGCAGGCGACGGCCGCTCCACGGGCCACGGCGAACTAAGTGATGAACGCCGTGACCGATCGCCAGGCGTGGCTGTTCTCGATCAAGACCTACCTGGCCGCGATCGCCGCCTTGTACATCGCCATGGCCGGCAACCTGTCGCGCCCGTACTGGGCGATGGGTACGGTCTACATCGTCAGCCAGCCGCTGCTGGGACCAACCCGCGCCAAGGGCGTGTACCGCATCGTCGGCACCCTGGTGGCCGGCCTGGCCACACTGCTGGTGCTGCCCGCGCTGGTGGAAACCCCACTGCTGCTGAGCGCGGCGATGTCGTTCTGGCTGGCCGGCTGCCTGTTCCTGGCCCTGCTCAACCGCGGCCCGCGCGGCTATGCCTTCCTGCTCGCCGGCTATACGACCGCCTTCATCGGCTTCCCCGCCGTGACCTCGCCGGAGACGATCTTCGACACGGTCGTGGCACGCAGCGAGGAGATCATCCTCGGCACGGTGGTGGCGGTGCTGTTCGCCTCGCTGCTGTTCCCGGCTTCGGTGCGGCCGATGCTGCGCGCACGCATCGGCACCTGGATGGAGGATGCGGCGCAGTGGTGCCGGCAGATCCTGGAGCGAGGCCGCGCGCACGCACCTCGCAACCGCCTGGCCGCCGATCTGGTGCAGTTCGAGGCATTGATCGAGTTCCTGCGCCGCGATGATCCGCGCCACACCGGCGCGGCGGTCTCCATGGAGCGGCTGCGCGAGCGCATGCTGTTGCTGTTGCCGGTGCTTTCCTCCATTGCCGATCGCCTGAGTGCGCTGCGAAGCAATGGCCAGTCGCTGCCCGATGGGCTGCCGGCAGTGATCGACGACATTCACGAATGGCTGCAGCAACCGGCCAGTGCCAGTGATTACGCCCGCCTGCGTGCGCGCATCAGCGCAGTAAAGCCTCAGGTAGACCGCGACCTGCAGCACCTGCAGCTGGCCAGCCTGCTGCTGCGGCTGGAAGAGCTGGTGGACCTGTGGCAGGACTGCCGCACGCTGCAGCAGGCGATCGACCACGGCAACGCGCCGCTGGACCGCGCGCACTATCGCATCCGCACCGACCGGGTCGCGGCCGACAGGCACGTCGACTACGGCATGGCGCTGTTCTCGGCGCTCAGCGCCGGCGTGGCGCTGATGGGCTATTGCGTGCTGTGGATCGCGCTGGGCTGGGAAGGCGGTGGCAACGGCGCGATGATGGCTGCGGTAACGGCGGCCTTCTTCGCGGCACAGGATGATCCGGCACCGAGCATGGTCTCGTTCCTGGTGTGGGCGATGGTGGCCTCGCTGGTCGCAGGCGTGTACCTGTTCGGTGTATTCCCCGCCGTTCACGACTTCGGACTGCTGGCACTGGTGCTGGCGGTGGCGTTCCTGCCGCTGGGCCTGCTGCTGCACCACCCCAAGAGTGCGTTGTTTGCGCTGCCGCTGACGGTCAATCTGGCCGCGCTGCTCAGCCTGCAGAACACCTACAGCGCCAACATCCAGACGTTCGTGAACTCGTCAGTGGCGATGTTCATCGGCATCGGCTTTGCGGTGGTGATGACCCGCCTGTTCCGCTCGGTAGGTGCCGAATGGACCGCGCGGCGGCTGGTCCGGCAAGGCTGGACCACCCTGGCGGAAGCGGCCGAAGGCCGCGGACAGCAGGACAGGCAGCGCTTCGCCGCGCGCATGCTCGACCTGCTCGGGCTGCTGGCCCCCCGGCTGGCGGCGACGCCGGAAGGCAGCGACATCGCGTCGGTGGACATGCTCAATGAAGCCCGCATCGGCCTGAACATCCTGCAGCTGCGGCGTGCCCGGCTGGAACTGCCCGACCGCAGCCGCGAGGCCGTTGAGCAGATCCTGCAGGAGATTGCCGCGCACTATCGGCGCCAGGTCGCCGCACGCCGGCCGATCACCGCCGATCAGGCGCTGCGCGAGCGGTTGGATGCCTCGCTGGGGCGGGTCGGCAGCGTGGCGGCCTGCAAGGCACGCGACGAGGCGTTGATGGGCCTGGTGGGCCTGCGCTTCGCCCTGTTCCCGGAGGCGAAAGCGTTGGCGCCGGGGCTGGCGGATGCTGCCGCTCCGTCGCTATAACGCGATCCGCCGGGGGGGGGGCGGGGGGCGGCCGGCGGGGGCCGCCCCGCGGGGGGGGGGGGGCGGGCGCGGGGGGGCGGCGGCGCCCGCCGGCGGGGGGGGTGGGGGGTGGGTGGGGT
>NZ_JBRRES010000069.1:0-4009 GCF_056760395.1 Stenotrophomonas sp. STEN009
GCGGCCGGCCCCCGCGCCCCCCCCCCCCCCGCCCCGCCGGGGTTTTTTTCCGGGGGCCCCCCCCCACCCCACCCCGCCCCGCCAAACCCTCGGCCCCGCTGTTGCTGTTGCCGTTGCTCCGGCTTCAAAGGCGGGTGCAGGGCCGCAGGCCCTGCAATGCAGAACCCCTTACTTCACCCGCAGGCGGCTGTGCCGGAAGCCGTAGCAGAAATAGATCACGAACCCGAAGAACGTCCACACGCCCATCAGCATCCAGTTGTGCATGGTCATCGCCGACAGCAGCGCCAGGCAGCTGAGCACGCCCAGGCTGCAGATCAGCCACGCCATCGGCATGCGGAACGGGCGCGGCAGGTCCGGTTGGGTGCGGCGCAGGATCAGCACGCCCGCACACACCGCCGCGAAGGCGATCAGCGTGCCCATCGAGGTCAGTTCGCCGAGCACATCCAGCGGGAACAGCGCAGCCAGCAGGGCGATGCCGATTCCGGTGATGACCGTATTGATATGCGGAGTGCGGTACTTCGGATGGATCCGGGTGAACACGGGCGGCAGCAGGCCATCGCGACCCATGATCATGAAGATGCGCGGCTGCGCGATCACCATCACCAGTACGACCGAAGAAAGGCCGACCAGTGCCCCGATTTCCACCACCACCCGCAGCCAGCCCAGCTGGGGATGCGCCGCGACGGCGGTGACCACCGGCTCATCGGTGCCGAGCAGGGTGTACGGCACCAGGCCGGTCATGACGGCCGCCATGGCGATGTACAGCACCGTGCAGACCACCAGCGAGAGCATCATGCCGATCGGCATGTCGCGCTGCGGACGGTGTGACTCCTGTGCCGCAACCGAGACCGCCTCGAAACCGATATAGGCGAAGAACACCATGGCAGCGCCACGCAGCACGCCCTCCATGCCGTACTTGCCGGGCCCCTGGTTCTCCGGAATGAACGGGGTCCAGTTGGCAGGATCGACGTACTTCCAGCCAACCACGATCACCAGCACGATCAGGCCGGTCTTGAGCACCACCATGGCCATGTTCATGGCCGAGGACTTGCTGATGCCCACGTAGCACAGCCAGGTCAGCAGCAGCACCAGGATGGCCGCGGGCAGGTTGGCGATCGCGCCGGTTGGGCGCAGCTGCCCGTCCAGCGGTGCGCTCACCAGCGCGGCCGGCAGGTGGATGTCGAAGTGACTGAGCAGGCTGAGGAAGTAGCCGGTCCAGCTGACCGCCACTGCCGAGGCGGACACGCCGTACTCCAGCACCAGCATCCAGCCGATGAACCAGGCCGAGAGCTCGCCGAAGGTGGCATAGGTGTAGGTATAGGCGCTGCCCGAGACCGGCACCATCGAGGCGAACTCGGCGTAGGCCATGGCGCAGAACGCGCAGCAGATGGCGGCCAGCACGAAGGACAGCATGATGGCCGGGCCGGCATGGTTGGCTGCGGCCTGCCCGGTGATGACGAAGATGCCGCCGCCGATCACTGCGCCGATGCCCAGGGCGGTCAACCCCCAGGGTCCGAGGTGGCGGCGCAGGCTCAGGCCATTGGCGTCTTCATGGGCGGCATGCGGGTGCTTGGTGGCCCAGAGTTGCTTGAACATGTGTGGGGATCTTGTCGATGCGCGCCGGGTGGGCGCGCGGGCGGAAACACTGGCAGGAGCAGACGGGCCGGCGCAGGGCCGGCCCGCAGGTTCAGGCGGACTTGGCCAGCTTGCTGTTGCGCATGCCGTAGCCGAAGTAGATCAGCAGGCCCAGCACGGTCCAGCCGACGAACAGATGCCAGTGCACCACGAAGGCCTGCCAGAACAGGAACAGGCAGGCCGCCGCGCCCAGCGGGCAGATGATCCACACCACCGGTACGCGGAACGGACGATGCAGCTCCGGACGGGTATAGCGCAGAACCAGCACGCCGATGCATACGGTCGCGAACGCCAGCAGGGTACCCATCGAGACCAGTTCGCCCAGCACGTTCAGCGGCATCAGGCCGGCCAGTGCCGCAGCGATCACACCGACCACGATCGTGGCCCAGTACGGGGTGCGGAAGCGGGCATGGACCTTGCCGAAGAACTTCGGCAGCAGGCCGTCGCGGGAGATCGTGTAGGCGATGCGGGTCTGGCCCATCATCATCACCAGCACCACCGAGGACAGGCCGGCGATGGCGCCGATCTCGACTGCGGTCTTCAGCCAGGACAGGCTGGCATAGGGCTCCAGCGCGGTGGCCACGGGCTTGTCGGTGCCCAGCAGGTGATACGGCATCATGCCGGTCAGCACGGCGCAGACGATGATGTAGACGAGGGTGCACACGGCCAGCGACCCGAGCAGGCCGATCGGCATGTTGCGCTGCGGGTCCTTGGTTTCGCCGGCTGCGGTGGAAACCGCGTCGAAGCCGATATAGGCGAAGAACACGATGGTGGCGGCACGGAACACGCCGCTCCAGCCGAACTCGCCGGATACGCCGGTGTTTTCCGGAATGAAGGGCTGCCAGTTGGCCGGATCGATGTGGGCGGCGCCGAAGCCGATGAACAGGCAGATCACGGTGACCTTGATGGCCACGATGATGGCGTTGACGAAGGCCGACTGGGTCACGCCGACATACAGCAGGCCCGAGACCGCAGCGACGATCAGGACCGCCGGCAGGTTGAACAGCTTGCCGGAAGAAATGAACTCGCTGCCGGTCCATGCGATCGGTGCCGCACTGAGTGCGTCAGGGAATGGCATGTGCAGCGTGGTGGTGATGAAACTGATCAGGTAGGCCGACCAGCCCACCGCGACCGAGGCCGAGGCGAACAGGTACTCCAGTACCAGACACCAGCCGATGAACCAGGCCATGCCCTCGCCGAGCGTGGCGTAGGAGTAGGAGTAGGCGCTGCCCGATACCGGCATCATCGCGGCGAACTCGGCGTAGCACAGGCCGGCGAGTGCACATGCGATGCCGGCGAAGACGAACGAGAGCATCACTGCCGGGCCGGCGTGGTTGGCCGCGGCCTGACCGGTCAGTACGAAGATGCCTGCACCGATCACCGCCCCTACGCCAAGCAGGATCAGGTGTTTCGCCGTGAGGGTCCGTTTCAGCGTGGCTTCGCCGTCCAGGCTGCCTTCGATGGGTTCGCCGGCATCGACGTGCCCGGCCGGTTGCACCGGCTTGACCCTCAACAGAGCTTTCAGCATGCAGTACTTCCCTAATGATCGGTTTGGGGGCCGTCGATACGTTGCCGGCAGCCCTGAATGGTGAAGGCCGCGCGAACGGCCCGCTGTACCTTAGCCAAAGCTGAAGCCAACGCACAAGCGCAATCGCAACAATGAGCGGCGATAATGAACAGTATTTTTCCGAACCACCCCCATTCATGAGCCACACCGCCGAAACCCTTGCCGCGCTTGATGATCGCCTGCGCAGTCTGCTGCGGGACCATGCGCGCCTCGAGCCCGCCCACGACGCCCTGGCTGCCGAATTCGGCACATTGCTGGACGATCCGGAAGATCCGTTCCGGCGCGAGCGGTTGGCCGGCCACTTCACCGCCAGCTGCTGGCTGGTCAGCGCCGATGGCCAGCGCCTGCTGCTGACCCATCACCGCAAGCTGCAGCGCTGGCTGCAGCTGGGCGGCCACGCCGACGGCGACCGCGACCTGGCCCGGGTGGCGCTGAAGGAGGCAGAGGAGGAGTCGGGGCTGTCCGGGCTGGTGCTGGACGATCCGGCGATCTTCGACCTGGACAAGCACTGGATCCCCGAACGCGGGGACGTGCCGGGGCATTGGCACTACGACGTGCGCTTCGTGATCCGGGCGCTGGAGGGCGAGGACTTCGTGCTCAGCGAGGAATCGCTGGACCTGGCGTGGCGGCCGGTGACCGAAGTCGCCGCCGACCCGGAATCGGACGAATCGATGCAGCGCATGGCGCGCCGGTGGTTGGCGCGCTGACGGGGACGTCCACCTCATGCGCGGGCCGCCCGGGAAAGCCCCCCCCCGACCGGATAGCGGTGGGGACCCCCGGCGCGGGCCCCCCCCCCCGCAAAAAAAA
>NZ_JBRRES010000070.1:0-3933 GCF_056760395.1 Stenotrophomonas sp. STEN009
CCGCCGCGCGGTGCTGCGGCGTGCCCCGGGGGGCCCCCGGGGGCGGACATAACCCCCCGCCCCGCCCCGGCCCCCCCCCCCCGCCGCCCCCCGCGGCGCCCGCCACCCCTGCCCGCCCCCCTTCCAGGCTGGTGAAACCCCGGAAAAACAGCGTCCCGCTGGCTTTTTCCGGCTCATCGGAATTCACGCCTAAAGGTTGTTGACAAAGCGCCGTTATTCATTTGGCAACGGCGAAGCACACAGCCAAACAAAAAACAGGCGGCGCTTCGTTCCATTCACCTACGGGTTCCAAATAAGAGGAGACGACCCCATGGCACAGGTAATCAACACCAATACGATGTCGCTCAACGCTCAGCGCAACCTGAGCACCAGCGGCAACTCGCTGGCCACCACCATCCAGCGCCTCTCGTCCGGCCTGCGCATCAACAGCGCGAAGGACGACGCCGCCGGCCTGGCGATCTCGGAGCGTTTCAGCACCCAGATCCGCGGCCTGGACGTGGCCATCCGCAACGCCAACGACGGCATCTCGCTGGCCCAGGTCGCCGAAGGTTCGCTGAGCGAAGTCGGCAACAACCTGCAGCGCATCCGCGAACTGGCCGTGCAGGCCTCCAATGCCACCAACTCCAGCAGCGACCGCAAGGCCCTGCAGGCCGAAGTGACCCAGCTGGTCAGCGAAATCGACCGCGTCGCCAAGCAGAGCGACTTCAACGGCACCAAGCTGCTCGACGGCAGCTTCACCAGCCAGCTGTTCCAGGTGGGTGCCAACGCCGGCCAGGCCATCGCCATCAACAGCGTGGTCGACGCCAAGGCCAACTCGCTGGGCGCGACGACCTTCGTCAACGCTGGCAGCGCCACCCTGGATGACGCAGCCGTCGATGCCGCCGCCGGCACGCTGGCCAACATCACGGTGGGCGACGTCAGCATCGGCGACGTCACGTTCGACTACACCACCCCGCCAGGCGCGCCGGCCACCGCCGCCGAGATCGCTGCGGTGCGCAAGGTCAACCAGGACAACGCCACCAAGGCGCTGGCTGCTGCCCTGAACGGCAAGATCGGCGAAACCGGCCTGCATGCCGCGCAGTCCACCACCGCGGGCGAAGTCACCCTGACCTCGGTCAAGGCCGACAACACCGTGGCCGGTGTGACCGTGAAGATGGGGCCGACCGCCACCGCAACCGATCTGAACGCCCCCGCCGCCGGCACTGCTGCCGCCCACGTCGCCGACATCCAGATCGATACCGTCGCCGGCGCCCAGCAGGCCCTGGAGATCGTCGACAAGGCCCTGGAATCGGTCAACAGCGTCCGCGCCGACCTGGGCGCGATCCAGAACCGCTTCACCTCGGTGGTCGCCAACCTGCAGACCTCTTCCGAAAACCTGTCGGCCTCGCGCAGCCGCATCCGCGATACCGACTTCGCCAAGGAAACCGCCGAACTGACCCGCACCCAGATCCTGCAGCAGGCCGGCACGGCCATGCTGGCCCAGGCCAACCAGGTGCCGCAGAACGTGCTCAGCCTGTTGCAGCGCTGACATGAGCCGCTCCCGGGGCACGTCGGGGGCGTCTGACCCAACTCACGTGCAACCGCTCAAGGACCTCTCCTCATGGCACAAGTCATCAACACCAACACGATGTCGTTGAATGCTCAGCGTAACCTGAGCACCAGCGGCAGCTCGCTGGCCACCACCATCCAGCGCCTGTCCTCCGGTTCGCGCATCAACAGCGCCAAGGACGACGCCGCTGGCCTGGCGATCTCCGAGCGCTTCGGCACCCAGATCCGCGGCACCGATGTGGCCATCCGCAATGCCAACGACGGCATCTCGCTGGCCCAGGTCGCCGAAGGCTCGTTGACCGAGATCGGCAACAACCTGCAGCGCGTCCGCGAGCTGTCGGTGCAGGCCGCCAATGCCACCAACTCGGCCAGTGACCGCAAGGCGCTGCAGGCCGAAGTGACCCAGCTGGTCAGCGAAATCGACCGCGTTGCCAAGCAGTCCGAGTTCAACGGCACCAAGCTGCTGGATGGTTCGTTCTCCAGCCAGCTGTTCCAGGTCGGCGCCAATGCCGGCCAGGCCATCGCCATCGACAAGGTGGTCGATGCCAAGGCCGACGCGCTGGGCAATGCCGTCTTCGACGCCAACACCATCGCCATCGACGAAGGCGATACCGTCGCAGCCGATGCCGGCAAGGAAATCACCTATTCCGGCCTGACCATCGGTGGCGGCGGCCTGACCTCGGCGATCAAGATCGCCGACGTCAAGATCACCTCCACCGGCGACGCCGCCAAGGACCAGGCTGCCCTGGCCGCGGCGACCGTGACCGCGATCAACGCCAAGATCGGTGAGACCGGCGTCTACGCCGAACTCGACGGCACCACCGCCGGCCAGATCAACCTGACCTCGGTGAAGGAAAGCGTCGACAAGGACGGCAAGTTCGTCGCCATGTCGGCCACTGCGGGCACCAGCGCCGGCGTCACCGGCTTCGACAGCGCTGCCGCCACCGCCAGCACCGGTGCATCACCGGGCAAGCTGCTGAAGGACGTCGACATCAGCACCGTGAAGGGTGCCCAGCAGGCGCTGGAAGTGGTCGACAAGGCACTGGGTTCGATCAACAACACCCGCGCCGACCTGGGTGCGATCCAGAACCGCTTCACCTCGGTGGTCGCCAACCTGCAGACCTCGACGGAGAACCTGTCCGCCTCGCGCAGCCGCATCAAGGACACCGACTTCGCCAAGGAAACCGCTGAACTGACCCGTACCCAGATCCTGCAGCAGGCCGGTACGGCCATGCTGGCCCAGGCCAACCAGGTACCGCAGGGCGTGCTCAGCCTGCTGCGCTGATCCGCACCGTGATCGACTCCCGGGCGCCGACCAGGCCGGCGCCCGGACCCTGAACCACGTACCACCTCCGCCAAAGGAAATGCACCATGGCACAAGTCATCAACACCAATACGATGTCGCTGAATGCTCAGCGCAATCTGAGCACCAGCGGCGCCTCGCTGGCCACCACCATCCAGCGCCTGTCCTCGGGCTCGCGCATCAACAGCGCCAAGGACGACGCCGCCGGACTGGCGATCTCCGAGCGCTTCGGCACCCAGATCCGCGGCACCGACGTGGCCATCCGCAATGCCAACGACGGCATCTCGCTGGCCCAGGTCGCCGAAGGTTCGCTGACCGAGATCGGCAACAACCTGCAGCGCATCCGTGAGCTGTCGGTGCAGTCGTCCAACGCCACCAACTCGGCCAGCGACCGCAAGGCCCTGCAGGCTGAAGTGACCCAGCTGGTCAGCGAAATCGACCGCGTCGCCAAGCAGTCCGAGTTCAACGGCACCAAGCTGCTGGACGGCTCGTTCTCCAGCCAGCTGTTCCAGGTCGGTGCCAACGCCGGCCAGGCAATCGCCATCGACAAGGTGGTGGACGCCAAGACCGAATCGCTGGGCACCGCGACCTTCGCCACCGGCACTACGGCTGCCCTGGCAGCGGGCGGCGACGGCGCACGCATCACCGGTACCGTGATGGACGTGGATATCGGCACCGTCGAGATCAAGGCCGGCGCGACCACCGAAGAGGCCGCCAAGGCCGTGGCCACCGCCATCAACGCCAAGATCGGTGAAGCCGGCATCTACGCCGAAGCCAACAGCAACGGCACCCTGAAGCTGAGCTCGGTGAAGGAAGGCAAGGACGTCGTCGTTGCTGATATCGCCCTGGAGCGCAGCGACTTCGACGCCACCGCGGGCACCTGGGGCGCCAAGGCCGCTACCGCCGCCTACACGGCTGGCACCGCCACCGATGCCAGCGTGCAGAAGCTGGACGTGAGCACCGTGCTCGGCGCCCAGCAGGCGCTGGAAGTGGTCGACAAGGCACTGGGTTCGATCAACAACACCCGCGCCGACCTGGGTGCGATCCAGAACCGCTTCACCTCGGTGGTCGCCAACCTGCAG
>NZ_JBRRES010000071.1:0-3772 GCF_056760395.1 Stenotrophomonas sp. STEN009
CCGGCTGTGCGGGGGCGGGGGGGGCTGCCGGGGGGGCGGGCCGCGGGGGGGCCGCGCCGCCGCGCCGCCGCCGCCCCCCCCCCCCCCCCCCCCCCCCCCCCCCCCCCCCGCTACCGGCTCAGGTGCGGCGGCGCTCGATCAAGTTCAACAACGGCCCGGTCATCGCAGTGGTCACCAGTGCCATGATCACCAGCACCGCGAACAGGCGATCCCCGAGCAGGCCCAGCTCATAGCCCAGGTTGAGCACGATCAGTTCCATCAGGCCGCGCGTGTTCATCAGTGCTCCCAGCCGCCATGCCTCGCGGGCAGGCAGGCCGGTGCTGCGGGCGGCACTGAATGTGCCCAGCAGCTTGCCGGCCGTGGCCACCGCGATCACCACCAGACACAGCACGATGTCGCCGGCGTGCAGTGCGTCGGCGCGCATGCGCAGGCCGGTCATGGCGAAGAACAGGGGCAGCAGCAGGGTCACCGCGAACGGCTCGACGCGGGCCATCAGCAGTGCGCGCAGCGGCGCATTGGATGACACCGCCACGCCCGCAGCGAATGCGCCGAACAACGCATGGATGCCCAGCATCTCGGTCACCAGCGCACTGGCCAGCGACAACAGCAGGATGCCCAGCAACCACCGTCCTTCGCGTCCTGCCACCACCTGCTGGCGGGCAAACCACGGTCTTACCAGGCCAAGCATCAGCGCCACGAAGGCCACCACGCCCAGCAGGTTGAGGCTTGCCGGCAGCCAGCCACCGGCCTGTGCAGCCGCCACGATCAGCGCCAGCAGGCACCAGGCCGTGGCATCGCCGAGTGCCGCGCAGGCAATGGCGGTCTGTCCCAGCGGCGTATGGGTGATGCCGCGATCGGCGAGGATCCGCAGCAGCACCGGGAATGCCGTGATGCTCATCGATATCCCGACAAACAGCGCGAAGGACGTGAAGCCCACACCCTGCGGACCGTGCTGCGGGTACAGCCAGATGGCCAGGGCCACGCCCAGCACGAACGGCACGGCGATACCGGCGTGGCTGACGGTGAACGCGAACCGCCGTCGTCCGCGCAGTGCGGCCAGGTCGAGTTCGGCACCGGCCACCAGCAGAAACATCAGCACACCCAGCTGGCTGAGCAGGCCCAACGGCGCCAGCGACGCCGCCGGGAACAGCGCGCCATGCAACTGCGGCAACAGGCTGCCCAGCACCAACGGGCCCATCATCAGGCCTGCCGCCATTTCGCCGATCACCGCCGGCTGGCCGAAGCGCTTGAGCAGCGCTCCCGCGCCCTTGGCCACCGGCAGCAGGACCAGCAGCTGCAGCAGGAACAGGCCCAGCGGCGATGACAGATGCCGGGCCCAGCTGCCTTCGTCGGCAACCGTGGCGCGTGCGACCGCTTCAGGCGCCGCCGGCCCGGCATACCGCGCCAGCAGCAGGCCGGCCAGCAACGGCAGCCCGGCCCAGGCCACGTAGCGCCACCCCCACTTCATCGGCGGCGCCCGGCCCTCGCTCTGTACGTCCATGAACATTCCCCAATGTGCAGGGGGGCGATGATACGTCCTTGCCTGCGCCGACGCTGCGCGCCCGCCGGGCGTAGCCTGGCGCTGCCGGTCACGCCAGGGCCTGCTCGTGTACCCCGGCAATCGCCCGGCCGGACGGATCGGCCGCTGCGGCGAAACTCGCGTCCCAGGCAATCGCGGCCGGCGAGGAACAGGCGATCGATTTTCCACCCGGGACCGTTTCGGCCGCGGCCCTGCTCGGGAAGAACTGTTCGAACAGGTGGCGATAGTAGTACGCCTCCTTGGTCTGCGGCGGGTTGTGCGGGAAGCGCTTGTCGGCGGCGGCCAGTACCCGGTCGCTGACCTGCGCCTCGGCATGCGCCTTCAATCCATCGATCCAGCCATAGCCGACGCCATCGCTGAACTGCTCCTTCTGGCGCCACAGGATGCTGTCCGGCAGATAGCCATCGAACGCTTCACGCAACACCGCCTTCTCGATACGGCGACCGCCGAAGCCGCTGCCCACCATCTTGTGCGCGGCGTCGATGCGCATCGCCACATCGAGGAAGTCGCGGTCCAGGAACGGCACGCGAGGCTCCACGCCCCAGGCCATCATCGACTTGTTGGCACGCAGGCAATCGTAGTTGTGCAGGGCATCGAGCTTGCGCACCAGCTCCTGGTGGAATTCGCGCGCGTCCGGTGCCTTGTGGAAGTACAGGTAGCCGCCGAAGATCTCGTCGCTGCCTTCGCCGGACAACACCATCTTCACCCCCATCGCCTTGATCCGTCGTGCCAGCAGGAACATCGGCGTGGACGCGCGGATGGTGGTGACATCATAGGTTTCGATATGGCGGATCACCTCGGGGAGCACGTCGAGGCCTTCCTCGAAGCTGTACTCGAAGCCGTGGTGCACGGTGCCCAGCGCTTCGGCGGCGACGGCGGCGGCGGCCAGATCGGGCGATCCCTTCAGCCCGATCGCGAACGAATGCAGGCGCGGCCACCAGGCTTCGCTCTGGCCGCCATCCTCGACGCGGCGGCGGGCATAGCGGGCGGCGACGGCGGCCACCAGCGACGAATCCAGTCCACCAGACAGCAGCACGCCGTACGGCACGTCGCTCATCAGCTGGCGTTCCACCGCATGTTCAAAGGCCTGTCGCAGCTCGGCCAGATCGGCTTGGCGCCCTTCAACGTCCGCATACTCGCGCCAGGGCTGCTGGTAGTAGCGCACCAGTTCGCCACTGGCACTGTCGTAGTAATGACCCGGCGGGAACTGGGCAACGTCGGCACAGGTATCCACCAACGCTTTCATCTCCGAGGCCACCCGCAGGCGCCCCTGCGCGTCGTGCCCCCAGTACAGCGGCACCACGCCGACCGGATCGCGCGCCACCAGTACGCGACCGGCATCGCGGTCCCACAGCGCGAAGGCGAAGATGCCGTTGAGCTGCTCCAGCCAGCAGGACGGCGAGCCTCCCTGCCGGTACAGCGCGTTGATCACCTCGCAGTCCGAGCCGGTCCGGAAGTCGTAGGGGTGGGCCAGCGCGGCCT
Organism: Stenotrophomonas sp. STEN009; assembly: GCF_056760395.1. NCBI lineage: Bacteria > Pseudomonadati > Pseudomonadota > Gammaproteobacteria > Lysobacterales > Lysobacteraceae > Stenotrophomonas > Stenotrophomonas sp. STEN009. The sequence goes on from NZ_JBRRES010000071.1 coordinate 3,023, forward strand.
TGAGCAGCTGATGGTTGTAGATTTCGCCGTTGACCGCCAGCGCCAGCTGACCGTCCGCCGACAACAGCGGCTGCGAGCCACCCGCCGGATCGACGATGGCCAGCCGCTCGTGCACCAGCAGTGCACCTTCATCAAGGTAGACGCCGCTCCAGTCCGGGCCACGATGACGCTGCCGCTGCGACAGCTCCAACGCATGCCGGCGCAGGGCGGGAAGATCATCACCGGCCTGCAGGCCGAAGATTGCGAAGATCGAACACATGGGGGAACTCCTGTTGTCGGTTCTACGAGGGGCAAGGTGTTCGACCGGCCATCCAGGCCCGGGTAGCGCTGCGCCCGGGCACAAAAAAACCCGCATCGGCCGATGCGGGTTTTCTGGTCTCCGGGCGTGTGTTGCTGTCTATCTACCCAGGGCGCAGTCCCGCATCGGCCGCGCACGATTATTCGCGCGCAGATTATTGCGGTTGTTGTTGACGGCGGTGGCCAGGCGGATCGACATGACCCGACCCTAACCCGGTTTCCGGGGCCGCGCAACAGTTGCGTTGGCAACCAGGTGCGTCGTACGCCGGGCCTTGGCCCGCGCGACCGGCCGGCCACGGCGGGGGGGGGGGGGGGCCGCCCGGGGGGGGGGGGGGGGGCGCCGGGCGGGGGGGGGGGGGGGGGGGGGGGGGGGGGGGGGGGGGGGGGGGGGGGGGGGGGGGGGGGGGGGGGGGGGGGGGGGGGGGGGGGGGGGGGGGGGGGGGGGGGGGGGGG
>NZ_JBRRES010000072.1:0-3450 GCF_056760395.1 Stenotrophomonas sp. STEN009
TTTGGGGGTTGTTTGCCCCCGCCCCGGTCCGCCCCCCACCGCCCCCCCCCCCCGGGCCGCCCCCCGGCGGGGGGCCGCGCCGGGGGGGGGGTACCCGGCGTCCCCCCCCCCAGGCCCTCAACCGCCGCCCAGGCGGAAGGTCGGGTTGGACAGTTCGCGCAGGAAGTGGGTGAAGATGCTCGGCTGCATGGCCAGCATGAAGATCACGCCGAATGCCGCGCCGGCCAGGTGCGCGCTGTGGTTGATGCGGTCGCCGCCGCGCTTGTCCATCCAGATGCTGTAGCCGACATAGAACGCGGCGTACACGATGGCCGGTGCGGGGATGAAGAACACCAGGATGATCGACCACGGCTTGATCAGGATGAAGGCGAACAGCACCGCCGACACCGCACCCGAAGCCCCCAGGCTGAGGTAGTTCGGATTCTTCTGGTTCTTCAGGTAGCTCGGCAGGATCGAGACCACCAGCGCGCCGATGTAGAACGCCGGATAGGTCAGGTAGCTGCCGGTCAGCTGCACCATCACGCTCTCGATGAATCCCCCGAAGAAGAACAGGGTGATCATGTTGAAGATCAGGTGCGACCAGTCCGCGTGGATGAATCCATAGGTCACCAACCGGTCGTACTGGCGGTGGCGGTCGATGGCCGGTGGCCACAGGATCAGGCGGTCGGCCAGCGCGCGGTGGTTGAACGCCCTCCATGACAGGATGGCGGTGATGGCGATCAACAGCAGATTGACGGGGGTCATGTCAGGCTCAGGCAGCGCGGTAGTTGTCGACCATACGATAGCGTTTCGCGTACCAACCGAAGGCCAACGCCGCGATGAAGGCGAAGCCGGCGAAGAAGAACATCAGGAACGCCGCCTCGCTCAAGCCGGTGCCGGCGATCTGGTGGGTCACCGTTTCGTTGCGTACGGCCGCATTGGACAGCAGCACCCACAGGTTGCCGATGGTGGTGGTCAGGTTCCAGAAGCTCATCACCACCCCCTTCATCGCCTGGGGCGCCTGGCTGTAGGCGAACTCCAGGCCGGTCGCGGACACCAGGACCTCACCGAAGGTCAGCAGCGCGTACGGCAGGATCTGCCAGAAGATCGACATGGCATTGCCGCCATCCATCACCACCTGGATGCTGCCGACGACGATCCAGGCCAGGCCGCTGAAGGCGATGCCGGCGGTCATCCGGCGCAGCGCGGTCGGCTCGAAGCCGAAGCGGCGCAGGGCCGGGTACAGCACCAGGTTGTTGAACGGGATGAGGATCATCACCAGCAGCGGGTTCAGCGCCTGCATCTGGGAGGCGGTGAACCAGCTCGGCATCTGCATCTGCTGTCCCTGCAGCACCCAGGTCGAGGCCTTCTGGTCGAACAGCGAGAAGAACGGCGTGGTCAACGCGAAGATCACCAGCACGCGCAGCACCGAACGCACGCCCTCCACGGCTTCGGCCGGATGGTGCGCGCGGGCGCGGTCCAGCTGCAGCCAGGTGCCGCCACCAACACCGGCCAGAATCGCCACCAGCGCAAGGCACAGGCAGATCACGATGCCCAATGAGCCGACCAGGCCGAACGATGCCACCGCCAGCACCAGGCCGGCCACGGCGATCGCCAGGCCCGGACGGCCCTGGCCCGCCACCCGCGCGGTCAGCGCCGTGCGCGCCACGTTGGCGAACGAATGCGGGTCCTTCGGCGGCAGCGGCACCAGTACGTAGCGCTTGCGGCCAAGCCAGAACACGAAGGTCGCCACGAACATCAGGATGCCCGGAATGCCGAACGCCCACTGCGGGCCCCAGTTCTTCAGCACCAGCGGAATCAGCAGCGACGCAAACAGCGAGCCGAAGTTGATGATCCAGTAGAAGGCATCGAACACCAGCTTGGCCAGGTGCTTGTTGCTCTGGTCGAACTGGTCACCCATGAACGAGGCCACCAGCGGCTTGATGCCACCGGCACCCAGCGCGATCAGGCCCAGGCCGAGGAAGAAGCCCTGGCGGCTGTTCTCGAACAGCGCCAGGCACAGGTGGCCGGCGCAGTAGACCAGGCTGAACCAGAGGATCGTGTGGTACTTGCCGAAGAACCTGTCGGCCAGCCAGCCGCCCAGCAGCGGGAAGAAGTACACGCCGATCATGAAGCTGTGCATGATGTCCTTGGCTTCACCGGCACGGCCTTCCGCAGTGATTTCCTGCAGCAGCAGCGAGGTGATCAGGAACTGCACCAGGATGTTGCGCATCCCGTAGAAGCTGAACCGTTCGCAGGCCTCATTGCCGATGATGTACGGGATCTGGCGCGGCATCTTTCCCTGGCCGGCGATGGGGGCGACTGCGTCGTGGCTCATCCTGTAAGGCATTCCTGCAAAGCGAAAGCCGCAAGGTTACCGGAACCTGCGGGCTGGAAGCACGCTGCGGGGCTGCATGACAGCGCCGCCGATCCATGGCAGGCGGTACCGGTGCCCTGCCGGAAGTCACGGCACCTGCACGACAAAAGCGTAAACTTATCGTTATGCGCGCCCTCGTCCTCGTCCGCCCCCTGCTCGGCTGCTGCCTGTTGCTGCTTGCATTGCCGGCACCGGCGCGGCCGCAGCAGGCCGCGGACACCGCGACCCTCGACGCGCAGGCCCGGCAGCTGACCGTGGCGGCCCTGGAACTGCCCGGGCGGGACGATGCGCAGTGGAAGCAACGCCGCGAACAGGTGGCGCAGCTGTTGACCGAGCTGCAGCCGGACGTCATCTCGGTGCAGCAGGTACGGCAGCAGCAGGGGCGCAACCCGGCCTGCTGGCTGGCCAATCGGCTGCGCTACAGCTGCGACTTCGTCACGGCCGACCCGCCCAGCCAGCCGCTGCGGCACGGCAATGCGATGCTGACGCGGCTGCCGGTCAGCGAGGATGGCGTGACCCTGCTGCACCCGCCCGGTACGTTCAGCGCGGCGGGCATGATGCGGCTGCGGCTGGGCGAGGCCCTGGTCAATGTCTACGTGACCCGCCTGCGCCCGGAGCCGGATGAAGCGGCGGCCCGCCAGCATCAGACCAGCGATCTCATGGCCTGGATCAGTGCGACCGCCGAAGGCCTGCCCAGTGTGATCGCAGGCGATTTTTCCGCCGGCACGGTGGAACTGGTGCGCGCTACGCCGGGCTTCCAGCCGGCCCGGCGCAGCCCGGGCGGCCGGGCGGAAGCGTCAGCTTCCGGTGCCGGCGGCGCCAGCGGCCATGGCCTGGATGTCCTGTTCCAGGTGAAGCATTTCGGTGGCATCCGCCAGCAGCCCATCCTGCTGCCTGCCGACGGCGAGCTGCCTGGACTGCGCCTGGGGATGATGGCCACCCTGCGCCTGCAGGGCGATACGGCCACCGCGGAATAGGCCCGCCCTCGGCCCCGGGGGGGGGGGGCCCCCCGGGGCCCCCCCCCCCGCCCCCCCCCCGGGGCCAAAGCGGGCCAAAAAAAAACCCCCGGGCGCCCCCCCCCGCGACAAGGGTAA
>NZ_JBRRES010000073.1:0-3262 GCF_056760395.1 Stenotrophomonas sp. STEN009
TATACGCATCGGCACTGTGGCCGGTACGTGTTCTTTTAAAACTTGTGACGTAGCGAGCGTTTGAGATGTTCTATCAGACGTGTCGTGAGGCTAAGGCGAGAGACGAAAGTCTCTTTATTGATTGAGTCGTTATATTCGTATCCAGGCTTTGTACCCCTGGATCAGATATGACCCAAGGCAACTTGCGGTTATATGGTCAAGCGAATAAGCGCACACGGTGGATGCCTTGGCGGTCAGAGGCGATGAAGGACGTGGCAGCCTGCGAAAAGTATCGGGGAGCTGGCAACAAGCTTTGATCCGGTAATGTCCGAATGGGGAAACCCACCCGCTTGCGGGTATCCTGCAGTGAATACATAGCTGCTGGAAGCGAACCTGGTGAACTGAAATATCTAAGTAACCAGAGGAAAAGAAATCAACCGAGATTCCGTCAGTAGCGACGAGCGAACGCGGACTAGCCCTTAAGCTGGATTGGTTCTAGGAAAACGCTCTGGAAAGAGCGGCCATAGAAGGTGACAGCCCTGTATCTGAAAGGGCCATTCCAGTGAAGACGAGTAGGGCGGGGCACGTGAAACCCTGTCTGAACATGGGGGGACCATCCTCCAAGGCTAAATACTACTGACCGACCGATAGTGAACCAGTACCGTGAGGGAAAGGCGAAAAGAACCCCGGAGAGGGGAGTGAAATAGAACCTGAAACCGTGTGCGTACAAGCAGTAGGAGCTCCGCAAGGAGTGACTGCGTACCTTTTGTATAATGGGTCAGCGACTTACTGTTCGTGGCAAGCTTAACCGTATAGGGGAGGCGAAGGGAAACCGAGTCTGATAAGGGCGCATAGTCGCGGGCAGTAGACCCGAAACCGGGTGATCTAGTCATGCCCAGGGTGAAGGTGCGGTAACACGCACTGGAGGCCCGAACCCACTCCCGTTGCAAAGGTAGGGGATGAGGTGTGATTAGGAGTGAAAAGCTAATCGAACCCGGAGATAGCTGGTTCTCCTCGAAAGCTATTTAGGTAGCGCCTCATATGTATCCTCTCGGGGGTAGAGCACTGTTATGGCTAGGGGGTCATCGCGACTTACCAAACCATTGCAAACTCCGAATACCGAGACGGACTGTATGGGAGACACACGGCGGGTGCTAACGTCCGTCGTGAAAAGGGAAACAACCCAGACCCACAGCTAAGGTCCCAAATTCAGTGCTAAGTGGAAAACCATGTGGAAAGGCACAGACAGCCAGGAGGTTGGCTTAGAAGCAGCCACCCTTTAAAGAAAGCGTAATAGCTCACTGGTCGAGTCGGTCTGCGGGGAAGATTTAACGGGGCTAAGCACTGAACCGAAGCTTGGGGTGCATAACTTTGTTATGCGCGGTAGAGGAGCGTTCCGTAAGCCTGCGAAGGTGGATTGAGAAGTCTGCTGGAGGTATCGGAAGTGCGAATGCTGACATGAGTAACGATAATGCGGGTGAAAAACCCGCACGCCGAAAGCCCAAGGTTTCCTTGCGCAACGTTAATCGGCGCAGGGTGAGTCGGCCCCTAAGGCGAGGACGAAAGTCGTAGTCGATGGGAAGCAGGTTAATATTCCTGCACCTCGCGTAAGTGCGATGGAGGGACGGAGAAGGTTAGGTGTACCGGGCGTTGGTTGTCCCGGGGAAAGGCGGTAGGTTTGGATCTTTGGCAAATCCGGGATCCTTTAAGACCGAGCACCGAGACGAGTCTTTAAGACGAAGTCACTGATACCACGCTTCCAGGAAAAGCTCCTAAGCTTCAGCTTACGCAGACCGTACCGTAAACCGACACAGGTGGGTAGGATGAGAATTCTCAGGCGCTTGAGAGAACTCGGGTGAAGGAACTAGGCAACATGGCACCGTAACTTCGGGAGAAGGTGCACCCTTTTTGGTGGCTCGTGCGAGCTATAGCTGAAGAGGGTCGCAGTAACCAGGCCGCTGCGACTGTTTATCAAAAACACAGCACTCTGCAAACACGAAAGTGGACGTATAGGGTGTGACGCCTGCCCGGTGCTGGAAGGTTAATTGATGGGGTCAGCCGCAAGGCGAAGCTCTTGATCGAAGCCCCAGTAAACGGCGGCCGTAACTATAACGGTCCTAAGGTAGCGAAATTCCTTGTCGGGTAAGTTCCGACCTGCACGAATGGCGTAACGACAGCGGCGCTGTCTCCACCCGAGACTCAGTGAAATTGAAATCGCTGTGAAGATGCAGCGTTCCCGTGGCAAGACGGAAAGACCCCGTGAACCTTTACTATAGCTTTACACTGAACGTTGAGTTCGTCTGTGTAGGATAGGTGGGAGGCTATGAAACCATGGCGCTAGCTGTGGTGGAGCCATCCTTGAAATACCACCCTGTCGTGCTTGACGTTCTAACCTGGGCCCATTATCTGGGTCGGGGACCGTGTATGGTGGGTAGTTTGACTGGGGCGGTCTCCTCCTAAAGAGTAACGGAGGAGCTCGAAGGTACGCTCAGCGCGGTCGGACATCGCGCACTGTGTGCAAAGGCATAAGCGTGCTTGACTGCAAGATCGACGGATCAAGCAGGTAGGAAACTAGGACTTAGTGATCCGGTGGTTCTGTATGGAAGGGCCATCGCTCAACGGATAAAAGGTACTCCGGGGATAACAGGCTGATACCGCCCAAGAGTTCATATCGACGGCGGTGTTTGGCACCTCGATGTCGGCTCATCACATCCTGGGGCTGTAGTCGGTCCCAAGGGTATGGCTGTTCGCCATTTAAAGTGGTACGCGAGCTGGGTTCAGAACGTCGTGAGACAGTTCGGTCCCTATCTGCCATGGGCGTTGGAGATTTGAGAGGGGCTGCTCCTAGTACGAGAGGACCGGAGTGGACGAACCTCTGGTGTTCCGGTTGTCACGCCAGTGGCATTGCCGGGTAGCTATGTTCGGAAGCGATAACCGCTGAAAGCATCTAAGCGGGAAGCGCGCCTCAAGATGAGATCTCCCGGGGCACAAGCCCCCTGAAGGAACCATGTAGACTACGTGGTTGATAGGTCAGGTGTGTAAGTACAGCAATGTATTGAGCTAACTGATACTAATGATCCGTGCGGCTTGACCATATAACCTCAAGTTGCCTTGGCTTTACGACAACGTCGTAAGAGCATCCAAGTGCACGCTACGTCACAAGAACTATGCGAGGCTGGCGCCTTGTCCCCCGGGACGAGTGCGACTCTCCAAAAGCCTCCCTGGTGAAATTAGCGCTGTGGAACCACCCGATCCCATCCCGAACTCGGAAGTGAAACGCAGC
>NZ_JBRRES010000074.1:0-2369 GCF_056760395.1 Stenotrophomonas sp. STEN009
GCCGAAACGCTGGATGGCGTCGAACAGATCGACGGCATCGGTTTCCAGTGGACGATCACGGCGCTGTCGCTGGATGCGGGCCTGCCGCTGGGCCCGCTGATCGGGCAGGGCGCGCTGCTGCAGATGCAGCAGGCCGACGGCAGCCTGCGGCCCTTGCATGGACGCATCACCGCCGCCGAGCGGCTGGGCAGCAATGGCGGCCTGGCGCGCTACCGGCTGCGCCTGCAGCCGTGGCTGGCGTTCCTGTCGCAGCGGGTGGACAGCTATGTGTTCCACGACAGGACGGTCGTGGAGATCGTCGAGGACATCTTCGCCGACTACGGTGGTCTGGCCCCGGCCTGGCGCTGGTCGCTGGCCGATGCCGGCCAGTACGCCCGGCGCAGCCTGACCACGCAGTACCAGGAAAGCGACCTGGCCTTCCTGCAGCGGCTGCTGGCCGAGGAAGGCATCTATTACTGGTTCGAGCATGCCGGTGACCCTGGCAGTGCCGACTTCGGCAGCCACACCCTGGTGCTGGCCGATCACAGCCATGACACCGCCGAGCTGGGCAGCGTGCGCTTCCATCGGCGCGATGAAAGCGAGCGCAGTGACAGCGTGCAGCAGTGGTCGACCGCGCACCGCTGGCGTCCGGGCAAGGTGCAGCGTGCCACCTGGGACTACCGCACCCTGGAGCGCCGCCAGGCCAGCGCCGAAAGCGGGCAGGCCAACGACCTGGGCATCATCGACCGCGACACCTGCGGCCCCTACGGCTGGCAGGACAATGCCCGCGGCCAGCGCCGCGCGCAGCAGCACCTGGATGCGCTGCGCGTGCGCGCGCAGACCATCGACGGTGCCGGCCAGTGGCGCACGCTGGCCCCGGGCGCACGGTTCGGCCTGTCGCAGCACCCGCAGGTGAGCCAGGACGCGCAGTTCCTGTGCCTGTCGGTGCAGCACCAGGCGCGCAACAACCTCGATGCCGATGTATTCGATGCGCTGGAGCAGACCCTGGGTCCGTCCAGCGTGGCCGCGCCGGCACTGCCGGGCGCGCTGTCGGGCCTGGCCAATGGGCGTGCGCCCGGTGAGGTCTCCACCGCCTTCTACGACAACCGCTTTGTGGCCATCCCGGCCGAAGTGACCTACCGGCCGCAGACCGACGATGGCCATGGCACGCATCTGCATCCGCGGCCGACCATCACCGGCACGCTCAGTGCGATCGTGGTCAGCGATGGCGACCCGCTGCTGTCCGACCGCGACCACCGCATCAAGGTGCAGTTCCCGTGGCAGCGCGGCGGCAACGCCAGCAGCGGGCTGGCCCATCCGGGTGGGGACGACAATGCCCCGGCCACCGGGGGGGCCTGGACGTGGGTGCGGGTGATGACCCCATGGGCGGGCGACAACTGGGGCGGCGTGGTGCTGCCACGGCGTGGCCAGGAAGTGCTGGTGGCGTTCCTGGAGGGCGACATCGACCGCCCGGTGGTGGTCGGTGCGGTGTACAACGGCCGTGGCCAGCAGGACGCGCAGCACAACCAGATCAACGGTGGCGGTGCCAACGCCACCGGTAATGCGGCGGCATGGTTCGAGGGCAACGATCACGCCGCGGTGTATACCGGTTTCAAGAGCCAGGCGCTGGCCGACAGCCAGGGCGGGCAGGGCGGCTACCAGCAGCTGCGCTTCGATGACACGCCGGGCCAGGGTCGCGCGCAGCTGTCCACCACCCAGCACGAGACCACCCTGACCCTGGGCCATCTCAAGGGCGGCCAGGACAACGTGCGCGAGGGCGAGCGGGGCTTTGGTGTGGAACTGTCCACGCAGGCCCAGGGTGCACTGCGCGCCGGCCGTGGCCTGCTGCTGACCACCGAGCCGGGTACGCCGCAGCTGGCGGCGCCGCAGGCACTGAGCCAGTTGCAGGAAAGCCAGCAGCTGCTGCAGCAGCTGGCCGAGTCGGCAGGCAAGCAGCAGGCGCAGCTGCCTGGCGAGGCGGCCGAACTGCCGGTGGACACGACGCTGACCGAACTGCAGGAGACCCTGCGCGCGACCCACAGTGGCAGCGCGGCGGGCAGCATCGCCGGTGGCGACGGCGAAGCGCCGGGCTGGAGTGCGCCTGTCCTGCTGGGCAGTGGCGTGGCCGGCGTGCTGAGCCTGACCCCGGCCGACCAGGTGTGGGTCAGCGGCACGCACACCACGCTGGCCAGCGGCGTGGCGCTGAACTGGATGACCCAGGGCTCACTGACGATGGCCGTGGCCGGCGGGCTGGTGCTGTACACCGCCGGCATGGAACCCAGCGGCGAGAGCCCGAACCAGGAGCGCGGCATCGCGCTGCATGCGGCACAGGGCAAGGTGAGTGCGCGTGCGCACAAGAACCAGGCGATCGTGGCGGCCAAGACGCAGGT
>NZ_JBRRES010000076.1:0-1782 GCF_056760395.1 Stenotrophomonas sp. STEN009
GGGCATGGCGGGGGCCGCCGTGAATCCGTCCCGGGAGGCTTATCCGCGCCATCCATGGCGCGGATACCCCCGCCACGCCTACCCCCCCGGCCTCATACGGTTTCCTGCGCACCGCGGGAAGATCAAAAGAAAAAATCAAAAGCAGAAGCCGGTTCTTCAGGCATTCGTGTCGACCAAGGTCGACACCTACCAGAGAGGAACGCCGTTGCGACAGATCGCGGGAATGGGCCGGGCCCCGCAGGGGTACTTACAGCGTCCCCCTCAACCGGACCCACCCCGCCAACCCACGGAATGCAGGCCTTTGCCGTTGACGTTGACGTTGATTCGGCGGGTGCAGGGCTGCAAGCCCTGCCGGAATCCAACACCCCTCAGCAGGCTTCGGCCACCGCAGTGCGGGGACGCCCCAGCCACGCCAGCAGCAGGCCCGATGCCGCCAGCAGGCCACCGGCCACCGGAATGGCCGCGTAGCCCAGGCCCGAGCTGATCACCGCACCGCCGAGCGCCGCACCCACGGCATTGCCGAGGTTGAACGCGCCCACGTTGATCGACGACGCCAGGCCCGGCGCCTCTGTGGCCGCTTCCATCACCCGGATCTGCAGCGGCGGCACGATGGCGAAAGTCGCCGCGCCGAACAGCAGTACACCCAGCGCTGCGGTCACGGGATTCATGAAGGCCAGCGGCAGCACGAACATCAACACCGCCAGCGCCGCCAGCAGGATCCGCGTAGCGCCATCCAGCGACCAGTCGGCCATGCGCCCGCCGATGCCATTGCCGATGGTGAAACCGATACCGATCAGCGCCAGTGACATCGCGATGAAGGCATTGGAGGCACCGGTCAGCTCGGTCAGCACCGGCGCCACGTAGGTGTACAGGGTGAACATCGCACCGGCGCCCAGCACCGTGGTGGCCATGGCCAGCAGCACCTGCGGCTGCAGGATCGCCTTCAGTTCACGGCGCACGTCCGGGCGCGGGCCCGGTGCCGAGGCCGGCAGGGCCAGGCCGAGCGCGATGATCGCCACCACGCCCAGCACTGCGGTGCCGGCGAAGGACAGGCGCCAGCCCAGCTGCTGGCCGACCCAGGTTGCCAGCGGCACGCCGCCGATGTTGGCGATGGTCAGGCCCATGAACATCGTGGCCACCGCCGCCGCCTGCTTGTCCTTCGGTACCAGGCTGGCGGCGACCACCGCACCGATACCAAAGAAGGCACCGTGGTTGAGGCTGGTGACCAGCCGCGACAACAGCAGCAGGCCATAGTTCGGCGCCAGCGCCGACAGCAGGTTGCCGACCACGAAGATCGACATCAGCAGCATCAGCGCGGTGCGCTTGCCGAAGCGTCCCATCAGCAGCGTCATCACCGGCGCGCCCAGCATCACGCCCATGGCGTAGGCCGTGATCAGCATGCCGGCGGTGGGAATGCCAACCCCTACGCCGTCGGCGATGACCGGCAGCAGGCCCATCGGGGCGAACTCGGTGGTGCCGATGGCGAAGGCGCCGACGGCAAGCGCCAGCAATGCGGCTCTGGACTTCATGGGGGACTTCCTGGGGGCGGGAATCGGGAGCGCGTAGCCTGCGCGCTTTGCCGCACCGGATTAAGCCTCGCCCGGGGAAAACACTGTTGATGCGGGTTCACAAGTGAAGGTGTACGCCGGCATTGCAGGCAAAAGCCCCCGCCGGCCTGGGCCAGCCCGACCCCCGGCGGGGCGGACCCCCGGAGAGGCCGGGGCGCCCCCCCCCCCCCCCCGGGGCCCCCCCCCAAAAACCCCCCCCCCGCCGCGGGGGGGG
>NZ_JBRRES010000077.1:0-631 GCF_056760395.1 Stenotrophomonas sp. STEN009
CGGGCGGGCGGCCCGCCCCTATCCCCGCCCCCCGGGGGGGCCGCGGGGCGCACCCCCCCCCCCCGCGGGGCCGGGGCCCCCCCCCCCGGCGGCCTTTCGCCCCGACAACAGGACGGTTCAATGAGTTACGACATGATGGTGTTCGAGGCCAGCGTCGCCCCGCGTGAGGCGGCAGCGTTCATCGCCTGGTTCGAGAAGCAGACCGCCTGGGGCGAGAACCACGAGTACGACGATCCGGTGGTCAGCAGTCCGGCGTTGCAGGGCTGGTTCGCCGCGATGGCACAGGAGTTCCCGCCCTTGAATGGTCCGCTGAGCAACGATGAGGACGATCGCGCCGAGGTCACCGACTACAGCATCGGCCGCCACGTCATCTACGGTGCGTTTGCCTACTCCGTGGCCGAGCGTGCGCATGGCCGGGTACAGGACCTTGCGGAGGAGCACGGGGTGGGCTTCTTTGATGTCAGTGCCGATGAAGCGGCCATCGTGTTCCCCGATGGCCTGGTGCTGATCGCGGAATGACGCCGGGGGGGGTACCCGTCCAGGTGGGGAGGGGGTGCGCCCCCCGGGCACAACAAAAACCCCGACAGCCGGGGGGGGTGGATGCCCCCCGGGTGGTGGGGGCCCACGTAAG
>NZ_JBRRES010000078.1:0-460 GCF_056760395.1 Stenotrophomonas sp. STEN009
AAGTCGTAACAAGGTAGCCGTATCGGAAGGTGCGGCTGGATCACCTCCTTTTGAGCAAAGACAGCATCGTCCTGTCGGGCGTCTTCACAAAGTACCTGCATTCAGAGATTTGCATCGGCCAGGCCGGTGTGAGATGTCCCTTTCTGGGGCCTTAGCTCAGCTGGGAGAGCACCTGCTTTGCAAGCAGGGGGTCGTCGGTTCGATCCCGACAGGCTCCACCAGGGAGTTTCGTAAGCAACTCCGGGTCTGTAGCTCAGGTGGTTAGAGCGCACCCCTGATAAGGGTGAGGTCGGTGGTTCGAGTCCTCCCAGACCCACCATTCTCTGAATGACGCATACATTCGATCTTATATACGCATCGGCACTGTGGCCGGTACGTGTTCTTTTAAAACTTGTGACGTAGCGAGCGTTTGAGATGTTCTATCAGACGTGTCGTGAGGCTAAGGCGAGAGACGAAAGTC
>NZ_JBRRES010000079.1:0-455 GCF_056760395.1 Stenotrophomonas sp. STEN009
GACTTTCGTCTCTCGCCTTAGCCTCACGACACGTCTGATAGAACATCTCAAACGCTCGCTACGTCACAAGTTTTAAAAGAACACGTACCGGCCACAGTGCCGATGCGTATAAAGATCGAATGTATGCGTCATTCAGAGAATGGTGGGTCTGGGAGGACTCGAACCACCGACCTCACCCTTATCAGGGGTGCGCTCTAACCACCTGAGCTACAGACCCAAATGTCTTACTCAAACGTGGTGGAGCCTGTCGGGATCGAACCGACGACCCCCTGCTTGCAAAGCAGGTGCTCTCCCAGCTGAGCTAAGGCCCCAAAAGGGACATCTCACACCGGCTTGGCCGATGTAAATCTCTGAATGCAGGTACTTTGTGAAGACGCCCGACAGGACGATGCTGTCTTTGCTCAAAAGGAGGTGATCCAGCCGCACCTTCCGATACGGCTACCTTGTTACGACTT
>NZ_JBRRES010000080.1:0-447 GCF_056760395.1 Stenotrophomonas sp. STEN009
CTGCAGGCGCCTTCACAAGATACCTGCGCATACTTTCAAAGATCCGGGGAAGTGGCCTCAGCGCCGCTCCCGTGTGCTGCGAAGTTTCCTTCGTAGCGAGCCGCCCATTATAGCCGGCTTTTCCGCTTCGTCAACACCTTTTTCAAGGCCGTCTCACCGGAGTGGACGTTGTTGCCGGAGCTGCTTCGTCGTTGGCCCCGAGAGGCTTTCGTCGTTGCGAGCCGCCTATTATGGCAGGCCTTTCAGCTTTGTCAACAACTTGTTTGAGGAACTTGAAGCTCTTCGTGAAGTTGTTGCCGCAAGTCCAGGTCAAAACCAGGTGCCTGCAAAAAAAGGAAAACCCCGCTGCGTGAGCAGCGGGGTTTTTGGGTATAAACCCTGGCGATGACCTACTCTCGCATGGCTTGAGCCACACTACCATCGGCGCAGCTGCGTTTCACTTCCGAG
>NZ_JBRRES010000081.1:0-223 GCF_056760395.1 Stenotrophomonas sp. STEN009
CCGGCAACAACGTCCACTCCGGTGAGACGGCCTTGAAAAAGGTGTTGACGAAGCGGAAAAGCCGGCTATAATGGGCGGCTCGCTACGAAGGAAACTTCGCAGCACACGGGAACGGCGCTGAGGCCACTTCCCCGGATCTTTGAAAGTATGCGCAGGTATCTTGTGAAGGCGCCTGCAGGAAGGATGACTGTCCATCTTGCAGACGTTTGATCAAGCAACTATT
>NZ_JBRRES010000082.1:0-217 GCF_056760395.1 Stenotrophomonas sp. STEN009
GGGGGGGGGGGGGGGGGGGGGGGGGGGGGGGGGGGGGGGGGGGGGGGGGGGGGGGGGGGGGGGGGGGGGGGGGGGGGGGGGGGGGGGGGGGGGGGGGGGGGGGGGGGGGCGGGGGGGGGGGGGGGGGGGGGGGGGGGGGGGGGGGGGGGGGGGGGGGGGGGGGGGGGGGGGGGGGGGGGGGGGGGGGGGGGGGGGGGGGGGGGGGGGGGGGGGGGGG